>JAWAZO010000070.1:0-5009 GCA_038817565.1 Bathyarchaeia archaeon | reverse complement strand
TTTCTCTTTTTCTCTTCTTTCTCTAACTCAACGCCTTTAACTAACCAACTTTAGTGGTGAGTAAAAAATTATATATAACTAATTGTGGCTTCTATCTATCTATCTATCATTTCTATTATCTATTCTACTATCGCTATCGGCTATCGGCTATCTTCTTTCTCATATCTTCTATCTGCCTACACACTATCCAGCTATCCGCTCACTATCAATCTATGGACGGGACATAGCGACTGAAAAGGGAACATGGCACAGCTCCAGAAAAGGTAAGAGAAAAAGTTAAATAGAGTTTTTGCTGAAAACTAAACCTTTAGAGTTGATAGAATGAAACTTATTAAAACGCTTATACCTTTTTCAGAAGAATACGTCCCAAACGAAATTGTCGACAGAGAAGTTGAAAAACTTGAGCTTAAACGGTTCCTTAAACCTTTAAGCGAAAACCAGATACAGCTTTACAACCTCCTCGTAACTGGAAGCGTTGGCGTTGGCAAAACCCTCCTGACAAAATTTATTATAAGGGAGCTGCCATCCCACGCCATTTACATAAAACTCACGGAGGTGGACAACACGTTCTTCAGAATATTGAATAAGCTGGTTATAATGACTGGGGCGCCATTATCAGTTTTAGGCCGATACTCAAACATAGCCTTCATGAAATTTATCCATTATTTAGATGAAATCGGCTCCGCTAAGCAGACAAGCACGCTCTTCGTTTTAGACGACTTTGACAAGATACCCATCAAGGCAATACGCCCCATCCTCCACGAAATTCCAAGGTCCACAAACTGGTGCAACTTCCTAATAATATCACGTGTTCCATCAGTCTTAGAAGAACTGCCTGCGGACACAAAAAGCACCCTAAAATGCAGGGAGCTACCCCTAAAACCATACAATAAGGAAACGCTATATCAAATAGTCAAGGAGCGGGCGCAGTTAGCCCTTAAATCACCTAACGCCGTAGATGAAAAAGTTCTAACAGGAATAGCTGAAGCGTCTGCACTATCGGGAAGTGCAAGAGAGGCTATAGACATACTTAAAACAGCCTGCCTACTCGCTGAAAACCATGAGGAAGAAAAGGTTACGTTGACCCACCTTGAAGAGGCTATGGCTGAAATTGAAAGGCGAAGCATAGAGGAAACGATAAGCTCCCTTCCAATATATCATAGGCTAATACTGCAATGTTGCGAAACCTTTCCACAAACCTATGAAAACGTCTACAAAAAATGGAAAAGCAAACTCGCAGAGAAAAACCTTAAAGACCTTTCAATTTACCGATTTCGAGACTTCGTCGCAGACCTTAGAAAGCTAGACCTCATTCGCCCAGACATAAAAGGACACGGAAGAGGCAGAGGCTTCTCATACTATCTTCAGCTTTCTCCTCACATAAAAAAGGTTGATATGAAAAATAGTTGTTGGTAGTATGGTGTTGTATAGAAACCAATTACTATTCTGTTCGAAAGTTTTTAATAGTCGTATGTCGTATAATGATTTATGGTGATGTAATGGCTAAATGCCCAAAATGCGGGAACGAAGTAGACAAGCCGTTTAAAGAATGGGCTATGGAGAGCAAGAAAAACCCCAAAGCTCCAAAACTGAAAATAAGCCTATACAGTTGCACATGCGGAAACCGCTTCAGGATAGTTCAGAAACTTTGAGGGTGAAGATGAGCTCTCAATCCACTTAACCTCCGCTGCTGTCCTGTCGAAACGCAGAAACATCTTGAGAGCGAGAGGGAGAGGTGTTAAAGAGAAAGACCCAGTAAAGTGAAGGTGAAGCGGAAAAATGACGTTGGATGACGCCCTTCTCGTTTTCGCCATCACCCTCCTACTATTTGCCATTTCCGTGTTGCTTCATGGTCTCTATAAAGAAATACGTAGAGAGAAGGAAAGAAAGAGGTTAAAGTGGTGCCAAGAAATGAGGTGTAGAAACTGTGATGAGTTGTGTGTTTACCTAGGAGGAACTGTTGGCGGAACGCAGCTTTACGGTTGCCCTAAATGCAAACAAGTCTATTACGCTGAAAGGTGAAGCGGAAAAATGAAGTGTCACCTTTGCGGTAAGCCCATCAAAGGTAAAATTATTCCTTTAAGTCAAACCAGCACGGATAAATGGGACGACAGTTGGGGAATAGAAACGATTTTGGAAGGATTAATAGTGATAGTGTGCCTAGAATGTTACGACAAAATGATAAAGTGGTGAAGTGGAAAATGAATGAGTATTTGGTTAACGCGCAAATTATCTCACAACGTACTGGTTCTGCTGGAGATTTTTATGTTCGGTTTCAACATGCCCTGTTCAAAATACAACGCCAAGGTGCGAATACGCTAAGTGGTGCCCAAGCGACTGTTGAATGAATTACCCACATGTTACGGAAAGGTGAAGCGGAAAATGAAGTTTAAATTTGGAAGCTTTGTTGTTGATACAGAAACGGAGCCTTGGCGAAGTGAAGGGCTACGGATTGCGTTTTATTCCGCTCCCGGAACAAGGAAAAGCTACACGGTTGCAGCAACAATAATTGAGCCTACATTGAAGGAAGGTGGAACTATCGTTATTTTTGAGCCTAAATCGGAATGGCATACATTGAAGCAGTCGTTTGGAAATGTTTTAGTTGTGGGTGGTCCATTCCAAGACGTCCCGTTGGCTACAAACCACGCTAGGGTTTATGCTGAATCAGTGGTTAAGCACGGCGTCAGCATGGTTTTTGACTTTACAGAAACTGAGGATGAGGATTTGGTGCGGTTTGCAGCGGAGTTTTTAGCTAGACTTTTCACGTTAGAGAACGTTGCGAGGCGACCGATACTTCTTTTTTTTGAAGAGTTAAGCGAATACTGTCCGTTTTCTCCTAAAGGTAAGCTTGTTCCGCCATGGATTTATGAAAGAATGGCGTCCCGCATAGTTAAGATTGCCACTCAAGGAAGAGCCTTGGGCATTAACATTGTGGCGACAAGTCAGAGACCAGCACAACTTAATTTCACGGTTCGTATGATGATGAATCTTTCGTTTTACGGCAAATTCCACCCGAAAGACTTGAATGAGATTAAGGAAGTGCTTTCAGCTTACAGTTTACCGGAGTCTATTAAAGAAACTGCTGAAAAATGCGTCAACATGCCTCACGGTCACTGGCTAGCTATTACTTCTGAGAAAGCGTTTTACACGGTTATCGACGCTAAACGTATCACGCCGCATGGAGCAGACACTCCTAGAATTGAGTATACAGCCCCTTTGACTGGCGAAATTAAAACAGTAATGGAGCAATTGGCTGAAACAATAAGAGTAGCACTTGAAAAAGAGAGGGAACAGGAAAGCGAACTTTCAAAGATGAGGAAACAAATAGCCGAGCTTGAAAACGAAATCAAGAAGAAAGAAGAAGAAATAAAAGAGCTTAAAATAGCACTACACGTAAAAAGCGTCCAACCAGAGAAAGTAATCGAAAAAGTCGGCTTAGACCCAGCTCAAGTTAGAGAATCCATCATAAAACTTAGAGAGGAAGTGATAGGCGTCTTCGACAGGTTCACCACACAACTTTTAGGCGAACCTAAAACGCTTACAGTTGAAAGCAACATGGTAAGCATGTGGCTTAACAAACTGCCCACACCGATGGCTAAGAAAGTCTTCAAGTTTTTAACAGACCATAAAGGCATGAAGTTTACAAAAAGCCAGCTTGCCCTACAAACCGGCTACTCAGCAAACAGCGGCACGTTTAATTCAACCCTATCCCTTCTCAAACGAAACAACCTCATCAAAACTGACGGGGAATCATGGTGGTTTGAATGAGCAAGGAGAAAGTTAAGTTTTACAGTGAGAAGGACGGCGTAAGCGTAAGAGGCACAGAATGGTCACTTTGGATAAGGAGAGTTAAAACCAAAGATGGTAGAACAATGTATGTGTTGAAACCATTAGAGCTAAAATACAACCCGGAAAAACAAACATTCCATTACGAGGATTTGAAGGCTCCAATATGGCTTGAAAAGAAAGAAATAGACGAAATAATAAAAACATTAATACAGCTAACAGAAGAAGATGAAAAAAGATGAACTAGCAACAGCGTTATCAACCCTAGATGCAACCGCAGCCTTAACCGCTTTCGGCGCCTTAATCAAACTTATCCCTCAAATTTTTAAGCCGACTCCTTTAATATTCTTTTCTTTCACTTAACTAAAAATGTATATTTTAGTTACCATCACTCTTCCCTTCGCCTTAACCTTGCTGAGCCATGGGGCTAAAGCCCTTAAACCACCAATAGTGTAACCGCTAATAATTATGTCGAAGCTGAAATCAGTTATTGTTGTAGGAACATTAAGCGAAACCGTTAATGAAAGAGTTATTGGTAAAACCTGTCTAGGATAAATTAAACGTCCATCGTAATCCCAGCTCAATGTTAAATACAATTCAGCTTCAGGCGGGTTCCAGTTTGCCGTGGATAATGTTAGCGAAATAGGGGCTCCTCCAGCGTTTAAAACGTAAATTAGAACATTTTTGGTTTGACCAGGATATAAAGTTCCCCAATCAATGGAGGTTACTGGTCGCGTGCAAGCCTCATCCCAATAACATTCAATTAATGCCTCTGCCACTCTAACTTGGTAAACTTCGCTTGAAACTGGAACCCAGTAAACCATGATAGTCCCTAAAATATTTAACAGTTATAACTTATAATGTTTTATGGAATGTACTGCGTTCCAATCACTGTTATTGTGAAGTAAAAGGTTTCTATGCCATAGATATTGTTGGCTACAACTAACGTGAAATGTGTT
Source organism: Bathyarchaeia archaeon (assembly GCA_038817565.1). Taxonomy (GTDB): domain Archaea; phylum Thermoproteota; class Bathyarchaeia; order Bathyarchaeales; family Bathycorpusculaceae; genus JAGTQI01. The sequence goes on along the minus strand of JAWAZO010000070.1, from coordinate 264 downwards.
TCCCTAACCCTTCCAGCCTGAAGGGGTAAATCTCCAAAATCCCACTGCAAAGTTATGTAGTTTGCCGCCTCAGGTGGAACCCAATCGCTTAAACTAAAAGAGCCAGTTATCGGGATTCCCCCCTCGTTTCTAACGTAAACCGTCACTGTTTTGCTTTCTCCAGGCATCAACGTTCCCCAGTCTATAAAATCACACTTCTTCGTGCATGTGACATCCCAGTAGACGCCTAAGCCAATAGTGGCTATCTGCGCCGCGTTAGTAATC
>JAWAZO010000069.1:0-5050 GCA_038817565.1 Bathyarchaeia archaeon | reverse complement strand
TGACTTGATAAAGATTTTGAAGAAGCATGGCAAAAGCCTAGAAGAGACAGAGCTTGTTAAGGGCATGGTTATAGACAAGGAAGTGGCTCATCCGCAGATGCCAAAGATAGTTCACAACGCGAAGATCGCCCTTTTGAATGCCAAGCTGGAGATTGAGAAGACGGAGTTTGACGCTAAAATAAACATTGAAAGCCCGGAGCAGATGAAGCTCTTTTTAGATGAGGAGGAGCGTATGCTCCGCGAGATGGTGGACAAAATTGCAGAGGCAGGTGCCAACGTGGTGTTCTGCGAGAAGGGCATAGATGATGTGGCGCTACACTTTCTGGCTAAGAGAGGCATATTAGCTGTTAAAAACGTCAGCAGCAGCGACATGGAGAAGTTGGCGAGGGCTACGGGCGGCAAAATAGTTGCCAGCGTGAAAGACCTAACACCAGAAGTGCTTGGCGAGGCGAAAATAGTCGAAGAAGTAAAGATAGGCGAAGACAAACTTGTCTACATACGGGAGTGCAAGAATCCAAAGGCTGTCACAATAGTAGTTAGGGGTGGAACAGAACACGTTGTCGACGAGGCTGAACGCTCCTTGCACGACGCCCTATGCGTTGTCAGAAACGCCATTGAAGACGGAAAAATTGTACCTGGAGGCGGTGCACCAGAAGCCGAAGTGGCAAAACAGCTGAGGGACTATGCAGTAAAGGTTGGCGGACGAGAACAATTAGCCATAGAGGCTTTTGCAGATGCTGTTGAGTCTATACCGTTAACTCTGGCTGAAAACGCTGGCTTAGACCCCGTTGACATAATGGTTGCGTTAAGGGCAGCCCATGAAAGCGCTTCATCACCGTCCTTCGGCGTCGACGTCTTCACTGGCAAGATTAGGGACATGCTGGAGCTGAACGTTGTGGAACCGCTGCGGGTCAAGCTTCAAGTCATAAAGTCCGCTACAGAAGCGGCAAACATGATACTGAAGATTGACGATGTAATCGCAGCGAAAGGCATTGAGAAGGAGAAGGAAAAAGAGAAAGAGAAACCTAAAGAAACCTCAGAATTTGAGTAAACCCCATTTCCTTAACTATTTTTCTCTCCAAAATTCTCTGAGAATATCTGTCCACAGCAGGCTTTCTGAAGACGCTTGGTCAATAACGTCTCTCCATTTGCGCTCTATTTTTCTCCACTCGTTGTCTTCCTTAATCTTTTTGAAAAATTCCTCCATATCATGTAGGCTTTCAAACTCTGTTACTAAGATAAATTTTCCAGGTGGTTTTCCACCTAGGCTTTGCCTAAAACAGCGCATGGACTTGACAAGTTTGAAGGTTTCCTGATTTTTGCTCCCATATTGGAGGATTTGCTTCAAAACATTCTCGTTTTCAGCTTCCTTGCCCTTAACAGCCGTCCACATGTCTAGGAGGAAAAACGCCATAAAACTCCTCTCAACGCCTATTTTAGCATGGGCATTTTAATGCCCTTTTCTCGGGCTATTTTCTTCGCCTTTTCATAGCCTGCGTCTGCATGCCTTACTATAGCGGTTCCCGGGTCTGTTGTTAGCACGGTTATAATGCGTTTTTCAGCCTCTTTTGTTCCGTCAGCTACTAAGCACATGCCAGCGTGTATGCTGTAGCCTATTCCTACGCCTCCGCCGTGGTGGACGCTCACCCACGTGGCTCCGGCAACAGCATTTAACAGCGCATTAAGTATTGGCCAGTCTGCTATTGCGTCGCTCCCGTCAATCATACCCTCTGTTTCACGATTTGGCGATGCAACGCTTCCACCGTCTAGATGATCTCTTCCAATCCATATAGGTCCCGAAAGTCTTCCGCTTGCCACCATGTCGTTCATTATTTTTCCGAAGCGGGCTCTTTCGCCGAAGCCTAGCCAGCAGACGCGGGCTGGTAACCCTTGAAACTTTACCTGATCCTTTGCCTTTCGTATCCATCGGCAGAGCTCCTTGTTGTAGGAGAACTCCTTCAAAATGACATTGTCTAATGTGTAAATGTCGTCGGCGCTCCCCACAAGGGATGTCCAGCGAAACGGCCCTCTTCCTTCACAGAACATTGGCCTAATATAGCGTTGAACAAAGCCTGGAAATGTGAAAGCTTCTTTAAATCCGGCATTGTAGGCTTGCTGGCGCAAATTATTACCATATTCAAAGGTCACGGCGCCCTTCTCCATCATCTTAACCATGGCTTCCACTTGGGTGCGCATGCTTTTGCTGGCTCTTCGAAGATACTCTTCTGGGTCGTCTTTTCTAAGCTTGTCAGCTTCCTCTTTTGAAAGTCCAGCTGGATAATAACCATTTAATGGGTCGTGGGCGCTGGTTTGATCTGTGAGCACATCTGGTATTATTCCCCTTTCTAAGAGTTCTGGGTGCACTTCAGCCGCGTTTCCAAGCAGCCCTATGCTCTTTGGGATGCCCTCGCGTTTGGCTTCTAAGGCCATTTTAACAGCTTCGTCTAAATCATCTGTCCATGTTTCCAAATAACCATGTCTTATGCGCCTATCAATTGCACGCTTATCTATTTCCACAACAAGTGCAACACCCTCATTCATTGTTACGGCTAGGGGTTGGGCTCCTCCCATCTCACCTAAACCGGCAGTTAGAACAAGCCGTCCGCGGAGGGTTCCGCCAAAGTGCTCGCGTGCCACGGCTGCCATTGTCTCGTATGTACCCTGTAAAATACCTTGCGTGCCAATGTAAGCCCATGAGCCGGCGGTCATCTGTCCAAACATGATTAAGCCTTTCTGTTCAAGCTCGTAGAAATATTCCCATGTTGCCCATTTGGGCACAAGCATGGCGTTTACTATTAGGGCTCTAGGCGCCCATTCATGGGTTTTAAAAACGGCTACTGGCTTGCCGCTTTGAACAAGCATGGTTTCATCTGGCTCAAGCTCAATAAGGGTTTCGACAATTTTCTCGAAACACTCCCAGTTCCGTGCCGCCTTGCCGGTGCCGCCATAAACAATAAGCCTTTCAGGGTCTTTAGCCACCTCCGGGTCGACAACGTTGAAGAGCATACGCAGAATTCCTTCAATCTGCCAGTTTTTGCAGTGCAATTCGGGGCCAGTCAAACATTTTATTGGCCTTTCCAGTTTCAACAAGGAGTTTTCACCTTAACAAGAGATATGTGGTTGGAGGTTACTCTAATTCTTTGCTGAAAAGCTTAGCTGCCTCGGTTATGGCGGATTCTTCGTCGACAACTGTTCTGCCGTTTTTAATAACTTTGTCCACGAGGTTTACGCCGAAGCGGTAGCCGAGGAAAGCATGGTTCGGCGCGTTTAAAATCACTATGTCAGCCTTCTTTCCTACTTCCAAGCTTCCAACTTCGCTGGCTCTTCCAATGGCGTGGGCGGCATTAATTGTAGCTGCTGTTATGGCTTCAGCTGGCGTCATCCTCATAAAGTGGCATGCAAAAGCTATAACAAGCTGCTGATTTTCAACCCAACAGCTTGGATTAAAATCCGTTCCCAAAGCCACCGGGACACCATAATCAATCATTTTTCTGGCGTCGGCAAAACGCCCAGCCATAAGGCTAAATGCTGCTGCTGGAAGCAAAACAGCGATAACGCCCTTTTCAGCCAGAGCCCTAAGCCCAGCATCAGAGGCGAAAAGCAAGTGTTCGGCTGAGACTGCTTCAAGGCTAGCTGCAAGTTCAGCCCCGCCCAGCTGGCTCATCTCATCAGCGTGCACTTTAAGCTTTAAGCCATGTTTTTTGGCTGATGTTAGAATTTTTCTAGTCTGCTCCAAGTTGAAGGCTCCTTTCTCACAGAAAACGTCGCAGAACTCCGCTAGCCTCCTTTCAGCAACAGCTGGAATCATCTCATCAATAACTAGGTTGACGTACTGGTCGGGATTACCTATGTATTCGGCTGGGATGGCGTGGGCGCCCATAAAAGTGGGAACCACATCAACAGCGTGAAGCTGATTTAAGCGCTTAATAACCTCCAGAATCTTCAGCTCTTCCTTCGTTGTTAAGCCGTAACCGCTTTTCGCCTCCACTGTTGTTGTGCCATAACGGAGCATAACATCCAAAGTGCTTAAGCCAAAACCCAAAAGCTCGTCCATGCTGGCTTTTCGTGTTTCCCTAACAGTTTTGAGTATGCCGCCGCCAGCCTTCAAAATCTCCATGTATGAGGCGCCTTCAATCCTCATCTGGAACTCGTCTTCCCTTGAGCCGGCAAACACTAAATGTGTATGGGGGTCAACAAAGCCTGGGATAACTGTTTTTCCGCTGGCGTTCACTATGTTTTCAGCCCTAAAGTTCTTTCTTATTTCCTGGGTTTTTCCAACAGCCAATATTCTTCCGTCTTTTATGGCTACGCATCCATTCTTGATTATTCCAAGCTCCCGCATCTGTTTGCCGGTTCTTGGTTTCTCTTTGCCGCCAGCCAATGTAACAAGCTCACTAGCGTTAACAATAAGCGTGTCGGCTTTTTCCTTAACATTGGTTTTGCCAGTTTTGGCTTTACTCAATTTTTATTCCCTTCTCAATAGCTTTTTGAACAGCCACTTCTAATACTCTATCAACTGTGAGGTTGTCAATTTTTAAGTAGTAGGACGCAACGTCAACTATGGCTTTTAAAGGCGCCATTCCACAGAACTCTGAACCTATGACTGGCACATTGTAACGTTCAGCCTCAATTTTTAAAAGTTCAAAAACGCGGTATAGGGGTGTTGCCTCAAAATCACTTATACTCATCCCAATCTGCGTAATGTTCTTTTCCGGTATGTAGGCTGCCATAGCCTTAACGTTTGCAAGTCCACCTTTCTTCGAATGCAGAGCCTTGGCAATTTTCTTCGCAATCTTTAGGTCTGAGGTTCCAAGGTTAACGTTAAATCCAGCCATAACCTTTCGAGCGCCTGTTATTGTAGCTCCAGCCGTTGGATGCGGCTTGGACGGACCAAAATCTGGTTTGCGCTCCGGCTTCGCCATCATTTCCGCTAACCTCTCATATTCGCCTTCCCGTATCCAGTCCAAGTCTCTCCTTTCTGGTTTTGTGGCAGCCTCGCCGTAAAGATAGACAGGCACACCTCGTTCTTGGGCTAGCGTTCTGCCAAACT
>JAWAZO010000068.1:0-5188 GCA_038817565.1 Bathyarchaeia archaeon | reverse complement strand
AAAAGAGCTAATAGACTTTTGTAGGCGTGGACCGCCCGGTGCAAGGGTCACAAGGGTGGATGTACATTGGGAGAATTATAAGGGCGAGTTTCGAGACTTTGAAATAAGGTATTAAGCTGCCCTCTTTTTGGGAATGCGGAAGTGGCTTTCCTTTCCGGCGCTTACGTAGTCTCCTCCCGCTCCTCTGGCAATTTGAGCTATTTTTGCAAAGTTCTCGGCACCTAGGTACTGGCGGGGCGTAATTTTGATATATTCGCCCTTATCCTCAAAGTTTAGGAGTCCTTCCAAATCTTCGGGGAACATCATTTTAACATCATCAATGCTTAATGGTTTCTCCGCTTCAGTTTTCTCCTGGACTGGTGTTGTTGGCTGTGGCTGGGCAAGCTGCGAAACAGCTATGGACTTCAGTGAGGCTGAGACTATCCTTAGGTCTTCTGCAATGTTATTTAAAATCACAAGTAGCTCGTCCACTTTTTCAGCGAGTTTTTCAATGCGCTCCTTCTCCGTGCTCATGAAGGGTTCACGCTCTTCAAATGCTTAATACCCTTATAGCCGTATTTAATTATTGTCTGTGAAAGCCACAACAGCGTCAAATGAAGGAGCCAGCCACCCTTGATTGAGATTGATGGAAGCCAGAAAAGCGGAAGCGGAACCATCCTAAGGCTTTCAGTAGCCCTAGCCTCCATTCTTGGAAAGCCCCTCCACATATACAACATACGACAAAATAGACCCCAACCAGGCTTGAGACCACAGCATTTAGAGGCCGTTTTAACAGCGGCGAAACTATGCGATGCAGAAGTTAAAGGTGCTGTTTTAAACTCTAGAGAGCTTTGGTTCACACCAAAAACGGTTAGAGGTGGAGCTTTTGAGGCTGAAATAGGTACCGCTGGAAGCATACCAATGCTTATTATGACGGTGTTGCCCATCTGCATCTTCGCGGAAAACAACGTCCATCTCCATATTTCAAGAGGCGGAACTGACGTTTCCCACTCGCCAACAATAAATTATATGCGATTTGTTTTTCTGCCAATTTTGAGGAGGATGGGCATAAACGCCGAAATAACGGTTCATAAGTATGGTTATTATCCGAAAGGCATGGGGGAGGCAACCCTAAAAGTTGAGCCTTGTAAGGAGCTTAAACCCCTATGCTTAGAGGATTTTGGCAACATTAAAAATGTTAGGGGCGTTTCAGTTTGCACTTTTCTGGCTGATAGGCGGGTGGCTGAACGCCAAGCAGCAGCCGCAAACAAGCACCTCGAAAGATTTGGATTGAAGGTTGACTTTCAAGTGGTAAATGACAAGTCTAATCCGCTTCAGAAGGGGAGCTCCCTAGTGCTTTGGGCTGAAACCGACAAGGGTGCGGTGCTCGGCGCAGACTCAATTGGGGAGCTTGGGAAAACAAGCGAAGCCGTCGGGATTGAGGCTGCCGAAAAACTTCACACCGAAATCTCTTCTAGAGCTACTGTTGACGTGCACTTGGCTGACATGCTTGTTCCATATGTAGCTTTGGCTAAGGGTAGATCAGCCTACCTAACAAGGGCCCTTTCAGACCATTTGGAAACAAACATTTGGCTGGCTGAAACCTTCTTAGGCGTAAAATTCAACGTAAAACGTGTTAATGGGCTTTACAAGGTTGAGAAGGTAGGCTAACCTTGAGAGCCAAGGTTAGGGGAATATACACAACAGCCTTAACAAAATTGCTCTTGGAAAACGGGTTCCAAATAGTTCAGCCGTCCCAAACCATAAAGGAGAGGTTTGGCATACCTGACAACAACGAACCTCCAGACCTAAAAATAAAGGATAGGCATGACCTCCAAGGAATAGTGGCGCTAGGCACACCAGAAGCCACGGAAACCTTCCGAAAAATTCTGCACTTCACACTTGAAGATGCCATAACGAGAAAATGGAGCATAAGCGTGGATGGCATATACAAAGGCGTAATTGTAGGTGAAAGCAACGATGCATTTCAAGTTAAAATAAGCGAGGAAGTTGTTGGGACTCTTCCAAAAAGTGAAGCTCCAAGCGAAGCCTTAAAACAAAATGGAGACGCCATAATCGTTCAAGTTGAAAGAAAACGTATTGGAAGAAAAATCCCGGTTTTGACGATGCAGCTTAAAATTGTTGGGAACTACGCCATACTGGCGCATAAAAGCAATGGTGGCGTAAGCCTAAAAATAAGGGACGTAAACAAGAGGGCTGAGCTTTATACGCTTGGAAAACAATTAGCACCAGAGGGTTGGGGAATAATTTGGAGGGAACCAGCCGCCCACGCCTCGAAAATAGTTTTGGAAGATGAGGTGACAAGGCTCTGCGGAAAAATTAAATTATTAAAAGAGGCTGAGTCTTTGGCTGATGCACCAGCCCTACTTGTCGAAGGCCTCTATTTTATGGATATTGAGTTCCCAAACCTTTCAAAAACGAAATTGGACGCATTTAGGGCTGCTGTTTCACCAACCATTGAAGGTCACCATTTCTACAAAAGCTGCGGCGGCAAGGTTTCATCAGCCCTAGAGATGGCTGAAAAACTTTTGGAAAAGGGACAAAGCAAAAGCGAGGTCGAAGAACTCCTGAAAGAGCATGTTCGGCCGGAATTCCCAGAGGAGGGTTCAGTAGTTGATGTGGAACATGTCAAGCTTAGCGGGGCAGTTTTCCACCTTGGGCAAGCCACAATAGAAGCCATAAACACTCAAGAACTGAAATATAGCAGAACCATTAGGGCTTACGGCTTTTATGATGGGTTAGGCGTGGCCAAAGAGGCTGGCGACAAGGCGGTGAGCGAAACAAGGCTTGGCGAATGGTACATAACAACCAATTACTTCTCAAAGGATGGAGGTTGGAAGGGCGCCTACATAAACATAAACACGCCGGTGGAGGTTTACCCAGATGCGATACGCTACGTAGATTTGGAGGTGGATGTTTGCATTCGCCCAAATGGTGAAACAAAAGTTTTGGACGTGAAAAAGCTTGAGAAAGCCTTAGAAAAAGGCGTCGTTGGAAAGGCGCTTTTTGAGAAGGTTAAAGGAGTTGTTGCAGCCATAACCGACAAAAGCTTTGTGAATGGGCTTTTAGCTAAATTTATTTAGTTTTCCAACACTTATTTTCCGGCCAAGAGTGGAAATTTGAAAGCTGAAATTGTCCTAAAAGACCTAAAAGCCTACGTGAACGGCACAGTTGCAGAGTGCTGCTTAGCCATCGAAAACGGCAAAATAGCCAAAATCGGAAAAGAGACACGGATGCCGAAGGCCGAAGCTGAAATCAGCCTCAAAGGGCTCCTTGTTTTGCCAGGCTTGATTGACGTGCATGTTCACTTGAGGGATGAGGGCAAAGCCTACAAAGAAGACTTCTACAGTGGCACAGCAGCCGCTGCAGCTGGCGGTTTCACAACAGTTTTGGATATGCCCAACAACAGCCCAGTCACCATGAGCGCTGAAACATTGAGGAACAGAATGGAAAAAGCCGAGGGAAAGATTCTGGTTAACGTGGGCTTCTACTCCGAATTTCCAAAAAGCCTACATGAAATAGACGGGATAATTGACGCTGGCGCTCTGGCCTTCAAACTTTTCCTTAGCGAACAAGTGGGTGGACTAAAAATAGAAGATGATAATGCGCTTGAGGAAGCCTTCAAAAAAGTGGCTTTGAGAACTCCCATAGCCGTGCACGCCGAAGACAGAGGCATAATCAAAAGCGTTGAAGAAAGGCTTAAGCGAGAAGGAAAAAACGACGTTGATGCTTTCCTTGAGGCTCACTCTGAAAAGGCTGAAGTTGAAGCCATAAAACGCGTATTAAGAATAGCCAAAGCGGCAGGGGCAAGAGTGCACTTCTGCCACATAAGCACAAGGCAAGGCTTAAGCCTAGTGGTTAAGGCGAAAGGGACTGGGCTACCAGTAACATGTGAGGTTACGCCCCACCACTTGTTCCTATCCACTTCTGATTTGAGGCGTTTGGGAACATTGACTCTAACAATGCCACCGCTTCGGGGTGAGAGCCACATAAAAGCCATGTGGAAGGGCTTGAAAAACGGTTGGATTGACGTGGTAGGCTCGGACCATGCACCCCATACTTTGGCGGAGAAGAATGCGGAAAGCGTCTGGGATGTTAAGGTTGGCATCCCCGGACTTGAAACAACCCTTCCATTATTGCTTACCGAGGTAAACGCTGGAAGGCTTAGCATAACCGATGTTGTCAAGCTTATGAGTGAGAATCCAGCGAAAATCTTTGGATTAAAGGGTTTTGCAAGCCTAAAAGAGGGTTTTAGAGCTGACTTGGTAGTTGTTGACTTGAAGAGGGAATTTAGAATAGATGCTTCCCGTTTCCATTCTAAGGCTAAGTTTTCACCCTTTGATGGAAGAGTCGCCAAAGGCATGGTTGTCAAAACTTTTGTAGGCGGAAAACTAGTTATGGATGAAGGCGAAATGGTGGCTAAGCCCGGATGTGGAAGAATAATTAAAGTCCAAGCAGGAACGGAGGAGTAAACAGCTTTGAAGTTCATTGTTGATGGCATGCTTGGGAAACTCACACGCTGGCTTAGGATGCTTGGACATAACGTGAAATACTCGAATAAACTGGACGACGCGCAGCTAATTGCCATAGCAAAAAGGGAGAAGCGCATACTCTTAACGAGAGATCTAGAGCTTTACCAGCAAGCCACAGCCAAAGGTGTGCAAGCCTTTTATGTGGATGGAAAAACAGAAGCTGAAAAGCTGGCTCAACTTGCCAAAAAATTCGGCATAAGCCTAGACATTGACATGACCATTTCGAGATGTCCGAAATGCAATGCTCAAGTCAAACCCACATCGAAGGAAAACGTCAAAGGAAAAGTTGAAGAAACAACCTTTGCTTACTATGATGAGTTTTGGCAGTGTCCAAAATGTGGGCAAATCTACTGGCAGGGGGCCCACTGGGCAAGGATAAGGAAAACCCTTGAAATGGCAAAAGAGTTAGCTAAAATGGAAAAGGGCTAAAATGGGCGGGTTTATTTCTTTTCTCCTTCCAAGAGCCATTTAAGCGGAATATCTTGATAAGTGCCGTCTGGAAGGGTCCGTCTAATTGTTATGGGCAGTATGCCGGCTTCAAGCTCTCTCAGGGCTATGTCTATCGGACTTGAGCAGCCTTCGGGAACGTCGACGAGGATTGGGGCTCCCATGGATATTTGGAGGGCCCTCGCCCCAACCACCCTTGCTTTCTCGAA
>JAWAZO010000067.1:0-5391 GCA_038817565.1 Bathyarchaeia archaeon | reverse complement strand
AAGTTTGGACGTGGAAAAAGCAATAAAATACGGTATAGAAGCACTTGAACCCGGAATCCTGGCAGAAGCAAACCAGAACATCCTTTATGTGGACGAGGTGAACCTTCTTCCTGACCACATAGCTGATGACTTGCTTGACGCCGCTGCCACCGGATGGAATGTTGTTGAAAGGGAAGGGATATCTGTTCAGCATCCATCACGCTTCATATTTGTTGGAACCATGAACCCTGAGGAAGGCGAATTAAGACCCCAACTTTTGGACAGGTTCCCTCTTTCAATAACCGTTGAAAGAATAACGTCTGTTGAAGAGCGAATGGAAATAGTTAAGAGAAACTTGGAGTTTGAGGCGGATCCTGAAAAGTTTTATGAGAAATATAGGCCGTTACAAGAGGAGCTTCGTAAAAAGATAGTTCAAGCTAGAAAAATTCTTGAAAAAGTTGTTATTCCAGACAAGGTTTTGGAGGGAATCTGCAGAGCTTGCTTGGAACTTAAAGTTGACGGCTTACGTCCAGACATTGTCATCGCAAAAGCAGCAGCCACCTTAGCAGCCTTTGAAAATAGGACAGAAGTAACGATGAATGATGTTTTGGTTGCTGCCGAGCTCGCCCTAAGCCATAGAACAAGGGAAGGAGGATTCCTAGAACCAGCATCGCCACAGGAGATTAGAGAGGTCTTTACTGCCAACCTCAAGAAAGTTTTTGAGTTTGAGAGAAAGGGGGAAATGACCGAAGAAGAGGTTAAGAAAAGAAAATTCCTTAAAGGAAAAGCTGTTTTCTGGGCGAAAAAGGAGGCTACAGAACAAGAGGAGGAGAAGGCAACAAAGCAGAGCTTATTCAACAGAGTAAGGGCGAAATGGTTTGAGCTTATTTTTCGACTAAACAGGCTTTTCGGCGGCGTTTTCTTCGGAATCGGGAAAAAATTGAGGAAAAGTCCAAAAACGGCTCCAATGACGGAAGGCTTCCAGATAGGCTCAAGCAGCCTTCAAGGAGAAACGTATGAGACAGACTTCGAGAAGAAAAAGGGTGAGTTGAAAGGCATTCCAACGGTCAGCAATGCGATTGGACAACCTAACATTTCAGAGGGCCACAAAATACTTTCAAGCTTAGCCTACAAAGTTTCTTCTCCGTCAAATTTTTTCATCAAAATGGGAGGGATAAAGGCCAAGGGACATCATTCATTAGCAGGTAAACATGCAAAGACCGTGACAACCATTCATAGAGGAAAGCTATACGGATGGAAATTTCCAAAAGAAAAGCCTGTTGACATTCATTTGCCCGCATCGATTCGTGCAGCTGCCAAGAAACAGAGGATTAGACGTAAAAATTCTGGCCTAGCCTTAGAGTTATGTTTAGAGGACATTCGAGAGAAGTTAAGGGTTTACAAAGCCCCCGTAACAATGGTTTTTGTTGTAGACTTGAGCGGTTCAATGCTTTTGAACGTTGAGGCTGTTAAGGAGGCTCTTTTGAGGCTTCATAGTGACGCTTACAGGCTTCGCGATCGCGTTGGAATAGTTGCTTTAAAGGACACCGGGGCGATTGTTGTTCAACATCCAATAACAAACTTGAGGGTTGTAGCCAAAAAACTATTAGACCTTCGGATAAGTGGTTTCACACCCTTGGCTGCTGGCATGCTTAAAGCCTTAGAAGTTTTAAAGGAGACGAAGCGAAGGGACCCGTCAACAATCCCCGTTATGGTTATAATAACTGATGGTGGCGCCAATGTCCCTCTCAAGAGAGCCTTGGAAACGGGGGAATTTAGGCAAATAGAGGAGGCTCGAATAATTGTTAGGGAATATGAAGATCTCGCCGTCCAAGATGTGATAGCTGTTTCAAAAATAATTAGAAGGGAGGGCATCCATACAATTGTCATAAACACAAACCCGCATTTTTATGGGCGGGAAACTTATGGATTCATAGTCACCAAAACCATAGCCAAAATCACGAGGGGAAGCCACCATGTCATTGGTAAACTGACAACAAAAATTGAAATGATTCAAAACATGATTACGAGGATAAAAGAGGACCAAAGGAAAATAGCCTACGAAAGCCCGTTGCACGTAAATAAAGATAAAGCTTAAACCGGCGGTTTAATCTTTTTCTTTGAATCCATGCCTTGGCGGGCCCACTTTTCAAAGTCCTTAGAAGGTGGATAATCAGCGAAAAGGGCCTTTCTTTTTGCCTCAAGAAAAAGGTTCTCTCGTCCTAGAAATTCAGCCGATGTTAAAACTTTATTTCCAGCCCTTTGAGCTTTTTCAAAGACCTCCCTTGCTTTTTCACGCCAGTGCTCGTCCCTCAAAATGTGGTGTTCAAGAATAGTGCATGATACAACATTGACAATTTCCTTAAGATTTTCTAATCCTAATCTAACCAACTTTTCGTCAACCCTGAAGCCAGCCAAGTAAAATGGCGGCCCACCAATTAGCAGCAGTTGAGGTTTTTCTCTGATTATCAATTGCAGAGTTTTTGTTGATATGGGGCCCTGGACGTCTGGAGCCATTAGAAACCTTTCGTCTCCAAATTCTATAGTTGTCATTAGAACCCAGCCTAGGGCGGAGTCCTCTTGGCCGTGGAAAACCGGTTCTGAAAATTTTATTACTGTTTTTCCGAAGGTGAAGCTTCTTCCATCAGCTATTATAAGTTGTTTAGCCTCTTTCCCGCTTGTTTTTTGGAAAACCCAACCCCTACGCCTTTGGCTGAAATTAATCATCTCTTTTGGATTTTTGATTAATACCGTTTTTCCCTGGTAGATTTGTCTGGCTGTTTCCTCAGCTTCCGTCCAATTGCAGAGCCAGTCTTCATAGGAAGGTGTGTGATGGTCAAAATGGTAGTGGCTAACTGTTACTACATCAGCTATTTCAGCGGCCTCAGCTATTCTCTTCCTTGATTCGATTATAGCTTTATACTCCAGTGGATGAGGAGGAAAGCCGTAGCGGTTTGGGCATAGGGAAACGCCAGCATCCAATAAAATTCTAACATCTGGGGTTTCAACGTATGTGCACATTGAACGAACGCCTAAACTTTCGGCAGCCAGCGGCACAACTTTGATGTGTTTAAGCATACTCTCCAACAGCCAATAAAGCCTCAGCTATAACTTTTTATTCAAGTCAAGCATTTTAGTTTTGCATGGTGGGCGATGACGACTCTGGCCCCGCTGAAGCATGATTGGGATCTTGAGTGCGGGAGCCCGCCCCTAAAATTTTGCTAACATAAATGGCAAATGTAAAATCCTAAACATAAATGATAAAATTCTGAGGGTTTAAATTTGGCCAGATTATATGAGAAGACTGTTCCAACACCACCAGAAGAGTATGTTAGAGTTGATCATGAATCCTTGAAAAATTTTGTGACAGCAGTCCTAACATCCTATAACGTGCCCAAAGAGGATTCACGGATCGTTGCCGACGTGCTTGTTACAGCTGACCTCATGGGAATTGAAAGTCATGGAGTGCAAAGGCTCAAAAGATACACCACGGGCATCCAAATGGGCTCCGTAAACCCGAAGGCCAACATTAAAATTGTAAGTGAATCAGCTTCAACGATGCTAATTGATGGGGACTCTGGACTAGGCCAGCTGGTCGCCTATAAGGCTATGGAAATAGCCGTTAAAAAGGCCGGTGAAGTTGGCGTTTCAGTTGTAGGTGTCAGAAACAGCCACCACTTTGGAATGGCTGGCTATTATGCGCTTCAAGCTGTTAGGCGTAACATGATAGGCATTGTGATGACCAACTCGGAAGCCTTAGTGGCTTACACTCATTCTGTTGGCAGAAACATTGGTACAAACCCGATAGCTGTGGGCTTTCCAACAAGAAAGCCGCCGCCAGTGCTGTTTGATGCAGCAACAAGTGTTGTGCCGATAGGGAGGATAGAGGTTTACGCTAAAGAGGGGAAGAAAATACCTTTGGGCTGGGCTATGTCTCCAGAGGGCAAACTTCTGGAAGACCCAAAAGAGGTTTTAATCAAAAAGGGAGCACTACTGCCGTTGGGCGGGCTTGGCGAAGACTTCGGCGGACACAAAGGAGCTGGCTTAGCCCTTGTCGTAGACATCTTATGCGGCGTTTTAACTGGAGCCAACTATGGCAAAAATGTAAGGCACACAACAGAAAAAGAGCGCGCCAACGTTGGACACTTCATGATGGCCATAAACATAAACAAGCTAACTCCAATAGAGACTTTCTTGGAAAGAATTGAGGAATATAAGGTTTATGTGAAAAGCCTAACGAGGATGTCTGAGGATATTGAAGTTTGGATTCCCGGAGAAAAGGCTTGGCTAACCATGGAGACAAGAAAGCAGATAGGGATACCAATTCATAAAAACATCTTAAGGGAGATAAGAGAAGAGGGAGAAAAAGTAGGCTTAGAATTTGACATCAAAATCCTTAAGGAAACAGCCTAAAAGTCTATGGCTTCATTCAACATCTTCTGGCTTCTGCCAGAGTTCCAGCATTCCCTTTTTAAGTTCTCTGCGTTTCCTGTGGAGATATTTGTAGACTGTTGCGTGTTGCCTCCCTTCAATCAGCATTTGTACGGCTTCTCTCGCCACTTGGGCGTTTTCAATCTTTCCAATAATGCTTACGGTGTGTCCGTAGACAGCTATTTTTGTGTCCGTTAGCTCTTCTATTATTCTTCGTGTTTTGCCGTCCATGCCAATTATTCGACCCTTTACACGTCTTATGTCCGACTCGGATCTCCCGAAAATTATTCGCAGGTCTATAATATCCAGAACCGCCTCCTCATCTTGAATTAGCCTAAATGCGTGTTCCGGTGAGAAGCCTCTGCCTATGGCTGTAACAACGTCTTTTGCTCTTAAAAGAACCGATGGATCTTCAGCGTTTTCAGCCAACGTGATTGTTACGCCGCCCGTGTCGCTTTCTATTTGAAGCTCAACTGAAAGCATCTTTTCAATAGCCCTTTTAGTTTCGCCTTTAGACCCTATCAGCACACCAACGCGTTCCCTTGGAATTCTCACGAAAGTGCTAGGCTGAACCAATTCCAGTAACCACCATATAAAACTCGTTCGGCGAAAGAACATTTACACCTAAACGGTTGAAAAACCTGTTAATGTTGGCTATGTCCCTTTTTAGGAGGAAATCAGCCATCGGGTGGGATAGTGGGACAGCCTGTGACATATCGAAGAGCACCGGACGCCCCCTCCAAATCATAATGTTGTACTCGCTTAAGTCTCCGTGAACAAGCTCCGCCTTTTGGTAAAGACGCTTCAGATAGGTTATAAGCATTCTATAAATTCTCTCCGGGTTTTTCGGAGGTTGCTCTTTCATCGATGGTGCACTTATACCGTTTTTCCCAATAAACTCCATCACGAGAACATTATTTCTCACGGCTATGGGTTTCGGCACCCTAACCTTTGCGGCTAATGCTTGCTCAAGATTTTTGA
>JAWAZO010000066.1:0-5440 GCA_038817565.1 Bathyarchaeia archaeon | reverse complement strand
TTTGGGGAACTCTATGAAATTTACATAAACCTAGCCGTACTAGTAATTCTGGCAACGGCGATAATCGTCACCCTAGGTATTCCAATTTTGAAGCGAAGGACAAAAGAGAGATGAAAAGCCAAATTTTAAAGTCTATTCCGAATTTATGGGATGAATGTCTCGCTTTTAACTATGCAGTGACTAAATATTGTATATTTTTGAAGACTGGTTTAGGTTTATAAGTCAATGGAAAAATTTTTAAAGAAATTGCCCACGATTATGAGTTCGAGGTCGCGATAGTGTCTGCGGAAAAGAAGCAAAAGAAAAAGGGGAAAGCGAAGAAAAAGAAGTGAAAAGCTAGGCGATTCAGCCTAAAACCCTCATTTTTCCATTTTCAAAGTTATAAATTGAATGTGTATCTATTAAAGCAAGACATTTAAATCAATAGATTAATACCCTTAATAGCGGTGAAGAATTGTCGCAGAAAATTACAAAGTTAATGCTTCCCTTCTCGATTCCAGCTGAAAACCGCGCAGAACCATTCACTGAAGAAATGGAAAAAGCCGTCCTCTACTGCTTTGCTGAGTTTGAGCGGGAGAAAGGTGGAGGTCTAATATTAAGAAGAGCTGAAGAGAAAACAGTTTTTCTAACAAAGTTTTACTATCCCTTCTGGTTTGCACCGTGGAAACAACTGGGCCTAGTCTTTGATGGATTTAAACAGTCAGTTCATCAATTGACTTACAAGGCAATATCCAATGCCAGAGAATTCTTTGAAAACGCCCAAAGAAGTGCAAAATCATTGGAGACCTATACAGCTTTTCTGTCAGACCACATAAACTACTTCCAAACACCAGGCGGTGAAGAAACAATCCTAATTGAGGGGCTAATCAGCGACTTCACCCTTCTCAACGAATTTGATGGATACCTTTCTGAAGCCAAAAAAGTGGAGAGTACACCACCTGAAGTTATCATGCTTAGCCCACTAATTGATGAATTAACTGTTTCGTCAGCCGTTGAAGATATTGAAAAATTGAGGGCAAACTTTGAAGCAGATATCCGTATCCTTCAAGAGGGCATAAAACTCCTCAGCAAAACCACAAAAAGCTTCGCCAAGGAAATCCGTGGAAAAATAAGGGCTGTCAGAGAAGAGTTTGAAGAAGCTATCAGAAAGGAGGAGGAGGCAGCGTCGCAAAAAATTAGCCGGATAAACGAAGAATACAATGAACAAAGGGTTAAGCTTATAAAAAGCTTGGAGAAGCAACGTTTACCACTTCAAAGGGAAAAAGTTAAACTTGAAAAGATGAGGGAGCAGACCCTTAGAAAAATTGAACAGTACAACATAGAAGCAAAAGCATGCGCTGCAAAAAAGGACGCTGTTGGAGAACGAAAATGGAAGGAGAAAGTCAACGAAACCAAGAAAGAGCTTTCAGAAATTGAGAAAAAGCTAGGGGAAATTGAGGAAAAAGTTAAGGAAATTGAGGAAAACGAGTCAGCTGAAACCTTTAAGCTTAGGTCAGAGTGGGAGTCAAAGATTAAAGAGGCTAGAAAAAGTTTGCTTGAGCTGGAGTCTTCCAGAGATGCAAAAATTCAGATTCATAGGCAAGAAATGGAGAGGTTGGAAAGCTTAACAGCAAGTATAACTCAGCAAATAAACAATATCGTAAAGCTGAGGGAGGCGGATTTAGCCAACATCATGAAGTTGGGGATCCACCAGAGGCAGAAGAGTTTAAGCCTCGTTTATGTCCCATTTTACATGGTTTGCTATGAAGCGGAGATGAAGAAACGTTATGTTGTTTTTCCTCCGTCAATAGCGAATAGTATAGGGTTCGCAGTGAAGCTTAAGGGCGCCCTTGGAAAAGCAAGGATCAAACAACTCTTAACGCCAAGGTTTAAGGCAATAACACTGCTTCTTGAAGGGCTTCCAGCTTTAATAGAGAAAGATGCAGCCTTTGCAAGGGAGATCCACGAGTTTGGAGAGAAAGTCAATATGCTCGTTAACAGCTCCGGACAGAAGCCTATAACAGAGGGTTTGAAAAAGCTAAAAAATGAAGGGTGGCTTTCCGATAAAGAGTTTGAGGCTCTAAGTCAAAGGCTGACAGGAGTCTAGCACTTTTCCTTCAGTTCCTTAAACTTTCTGATGGCGTATTCGACAATTTTCATGGCTTCTTTTGCGTTTTTCCATTCTTTAAACCTAACCCACTTATGAGGCTCAAGACGCTTGTAGGTTTCAAAAAACTCTTGAATTTCCCTAAGCCTGTGAGGGTGGACATCGCTTATATCCTTATACCCATCGAATCTGGCGTCGTTAATGAGCACGGACAAGATTTTTGGGTCTTCACCCTTCTCGTCCTCAATAATCAAGGCGCCTATGACTCTAACCTTTACAAGGCATCCCACCTCCAAGGGTTCGTAGCTTAGCGCCATAATATCCAGTGGGTCTTCATCGTCAAACCACGTTTGGGGCACAAAACCATACTCAACCGGAAAAACAACTGATGACGGTATTATGCGGTCTAAAACGAATGTTTCCCATTTAATGTTGTATTCGTACTTGTCCCTTGAGCCGCTGATAACCTCAATAATCATGTTTAAGATTTCTGGAGGTTTTTCTCCACAAGGGATGTCCCGCCAAAGATTCATGGCAGACGCCAAAAGCAAACTGTTCAGCCAAGTATTTAGGCTTTTGTCACTCCTCCCTAAGCGGCCTCTTTTTAACTTCGAAGTCCTCCACACCGTATTTTGCGTAAAGCTCTTTCCTCAAGGCTTCAAGCATCTCTATCTTCCTTCCAGAAAATTCCGCTGCTGTGACAACTTTCACGCCGCGCCTTTGGGCTTCCTCATAAACTGGTTTTATTTTCATTTTATAGTTTAAGTCGCGTAGGAAATGGTGGTCTAAAACAATTGTGTGAACGCTTGTTTCATTCATGGCTTTGATGAGGTTGCTGTTGGATATTTCAAGGCTTTTGAAAGAGTAACGGTAACCGAGCATATACGTCATTGGTCCATCAACAAAGAGCACGTCTGGCTTCTCGTTTATAATGAAGGCTATTTGCTCGTCAAGCGACGGCCCCTCAACATCTGATGTGTGGAGGAACTTCTCGCCACCGCTCTTTACGCATGTTTCGGTTACATAGCCAAGCCTAGGATTTGTTCCATGACAAACAGCCTTTGAAAAGGTTATGGTGGTTTCGCTGAACTGAAAGCTTTTACCGTCAGCTATTTCCAGTCTTTTAGGCAAGCCTTTGATGGCTGCTAAGAAGTAGGCGGCCCTTTCCTTTTGGCTTCTGTTTATGTTTTCTGTTGGATGCTTTATAAAAACTGTTTTTCCATCGTAGAGCTCTGGATAGTCTGGGTCGTGGTGGTCATAATGATAATGCGTTACAATAAGCACATCGGATTCTTCCGCGAATTGCTTTATAATGTTCCATGTCTCATCCAATCTCTGCCACTCAAGTGGATGTGGCTCCAAACCATAACGTAAGGGCGCCAAAGAAACACCTGGATCTATTAGGATTTTTAGATTGTCAGTTTCCACAAAAGTCGCCATTGAGCGAACTCCAAAACTGTCAAAGGCTAAGGGCACTATCCGCCTGATCATGTGGATTGTCCCTCCTCGAAGAAGGCTTCAAGCCTTTTTGTTTCAGCCCTCTTCAGAATTTCTGCACATTTCTTAGGGTCTAAAGCCTTAAACTCTAATCTGAGGGTTTCTAGGAGCCTTTGCACGTCTTTGGCTATGTTCGGCGCTACTAGGATGCCGCGCACCTCACGGCTTGTTCTGCCTTTAACAGCCTCTATGTACTTGGCTAGTTGGAAAACAGCCTCTTTGCCAGCTGTTTTGCGTTTAATCTCAACAACGACGAAACGTCCATTCTTGTCGACACCGTAAACGTCCACAAATCCGGGCTCCACTTTCCTTTCATAGCTTATGGGCTTGAAACCCTCCTCCAAAAGGGAAGGTTCCAAGAGTATAGCCTTGTGCATGTCCTCCTCGCTTGCGTAAAGTGAAAATTCCCCGGAGTCTGCAAGAGTCATAGCTGAAACTAAATGGATTTTGTCAAAGAAAACCTTCACGGATTCTGAAGGTTTCCGCCTCAAAGCATGAATCTCTAATATTTCGTCTTTGACTTGTGCGTGAAATATGCAGCCTGGCGGTTGCCAGTTTACTGGTTCATATCCCACTGAGCGATGAACAAGCAGTGAACCATCCTCCTTTATAATTAGTATGCGCTCGCCAGGTTCAAGCTCTGATCTAGCTCTGCCAATGTAATGCACCCAACAATTGCCAACCAAAAGGAGGGTCTTCCTTTGGGATAAAGCCTCCTTAACTATTTCTCCAGCCTCAACCGTGTTTGGGCTTACGAGAACCATAAGGCGCCTTGAAACGGACAATTTTTCAACCAAATAACTTTAGAATCTCTTATGCTAGATAAAACTTCTGAGACCTTCATGAGCGAGTGGGAACTTAAACGCGACAGCATGCGACACTACGATTTAACAGCAAGAAGCTACGATGAGCAGTATGCCGAGGAACAAAGGGCAAAAATCGAAGCTGCCTTAAAAAGCGTGAAATTTGGCGAAAATTGTCTGATTTTGGATTGCGGTTGTGGGACAGGCTTGCTTTTTGAATATGTCGCTGAAAAAGCTGGCATGGTGGTTGGACTTGATATTTCAAGGAAAATCTTAGCGGAAGCTAAAAAGCGAGCTAGAGTCCCCGGCAATATAAGTTTGGTTTTAGCTGACGCTGATTACATGCCCTTTAAAGATTATGCTTTCAGCCATGTTTTTGCTGTGACTCTACTCCAGAATATGCCAGATCCCGAGAGAACTTTAGCTGAAATCTGTAGAATAGCTGGGAAAAACTCTTACATCGTTATTACGGGATTGAAGAAGAAGTTTTCATTAGAGATTTTTGAGGGTTTATTGCGCAAATTTGATTTAAACTTAATTGAAATTTCAAACAGTAATAAGCGTTTAA
Source organism: Bathyarchaeia archaeon (assembly GCA_038817565.1). Taxonomy (GTDB): domain Archaea; phylum Thermoproteota; class Bathyarchaeia; order Bathyarchaeales; family Bathycorpusculaceae; genus JAGTQI01. Next base: position 486 of record JAWAZO010000066.1, on the reverse strand, counting down.
AGTGTTATGTAGCTGTCTGCAAAAAGCCCAATAACCATTAAATTTTGTGATTTTATAAGCTTAAACTATATATGAAGGTGAAATGTTAGAGCATACTCTCATATGGCTTACATGATGGAAAAGCATGGACTTGGTGGTTGATAGATGCCACTTAAAACTTTAAAGAGGGAAACCGAGGAAGCTTTAACTCTCGAATGGGTTTTGCATGTTAAAAATTATAGGCTGAGCCTTGACAGAAGGCTATGTGTTGGATGTGAAATTTGCACATTGGCTTGTCCAAAAGAAGCTATAAAGCTTGAAAAACAGCTGAAAACACCCGATGGAAAAGCACAGCGTGCTCGTGTTGATATAGCCCTTGAGAAGTGCAACTTCTGCGGGATATGCGATATCCTATGCCCATATGGAGCAATCAAATTAACAATCAATGGAGAGCATGTTTTGAATGTTGTTGAGAAGGAGAGTTTTCCGCAACTTATCCGAGACATT
>JAWAZO010000065.1:0-5619 GCA_038817565.1 Bathyarchaeia archaeon | reverse complement strand
GTTATTCTTACCGCTCCGGACAGCGTTCCAGTTTCAGCTGGTGTGCGATACAAGTTTAGCTATTGGGATGTTGACGGAACGCCGAAGACTGACAACACAATAACCGTTGTTATGGATGCTAATCATACTGCCACCGCCCATTATGTCCTAGAATATTATTTGACGGTGGTCTCCCCCTTCGGCACAGTGGGCGGTGAAGGCTGGTACCCAAACGGCTCAACAGCCTACGTAACCCTAAACACGGGCTTAGTTGACCATGGAAATGGAACTAGAAGAGTTTTTGTAAGCTGGGGAGGAGACGCTTCTGGAACAAACTACGTTCAAAGTAGCCCAATTACGATGAATTCGCCGAAAACGGCTGTGGCAAACTGGAAGACCCAATATGCTGTAGCTTTTACCCAGACGGGTTCAGGTGTGGCTCCAACAGTCACTTATACGGCTGACACTGACCCAACAGAAACGGTGCCCTTCACAGTCTGGGTTCTTGCTGGTTCCCAAATTACATACGCCTATCAAGACATTGTTCCAGGGGCTGTTCCAGGGGTACGCTACATCCTAACAGGCGTTAATCCGCCATCGCCACAAACCGTGAACGCGCCCTTCACTGTAAGCGCCTCCTATCAAGTCCAATACTATTTGACTGTGAGCACTGACCCACCAGGCATCGCAACGATTCCGGGGGAGGGCTGGTACAACCTCTCACAAAGTGTTCAGCTAACCGCGCCGACCGTGACTGGTTACACGTTCCAATACTGGGATGTTGACGGTGCATCGCAGGGAAGCGGGGTAAACCCAATAACAGTGGTCATGAATGCTCCCCATACAGCTACCGCCCATTACACTGCGGTGGTGCCAACCTACAAGCTGAAAATTGAGACAACAGCAGGTGGCACGACAAACCCGGCGCCGGGCACATACACTTATGCTGCCGGATTACTGGTTCAAGTTACAGCGGTTCCAAGTAGCGGCTACGTCTTCGATCACTGGGAGCTTAACGGAACAAATGTTGGCACAGGCACAACCTACACCGTGACAATGAACGCTAACTATGTGTTGAAAGCCTTTTTTAAGACGGCGCCAACACCGCCCACAGTTTCGATAAGTCCCATGACCGCTTCAATAATGGTCGGACAGCAAGTAACCTTCACATCTTCTGTTAGCGGAGGGACACCGCCCTACACATACCAGTGGTTCGTGAACAATAACCCAGTTCCAGGAGCAACATCCAGCAGCTTTACCTTCACGCCAACAACAGCCGGCACATACTATGTTGTGCTGAAGGTTACGGATGCAGCGGGCAACACAGCCCAATCAGACCCAGCCCGAGTAACAGTCTCATCCGTCCCAGTTGGTGGATACTCAGTATCACTGCCCAAAAACACTCCAATAACACCAACAATAGCATACACAATGGTAATGGCGCTATTCGCCTCGCTTTTAAGCCTAACAAAACGCAAGAGAAAATAAACCTCGACTCTCTTATTCAATCAGTAAAATCCGGTTAGAGGTTAATTCAACTCATGTCAGAAAAGAGCAGAAAAGCCACTAAAAAAGTTCAAGAAAAGGAGGCAAAGAAACCCTTACCAAACAAGAAATTGCTGATAATTTCAATAACACTAGCAGTTATCATAATCTTAGGCGCAGCGATATACCAGTTTTTCTGGCAAGCCTCAGAGAGCGAGGTTAAGTTTCCATTAAAAACTTCAATAGTAGATCAGCTTGGAAAATCATTCCCAATTCAATCTTTCAGAGAGAATATTACGAGTCTTCTTGTTAACCAAAACTTTACAGTAGTTTATAACGGCAGTGAGGAAATTACTGTTGAATTTTTTAAAGGACTTCCTAAATCCAATTGTGGCTTGTACTTATTGAGGGCACATTCCGCGGTGAGAAACAATACCAATATAATTGATTTCTTTACCAATGAACCCTACCAAGGAGGTAAATACGAAGAATATGGTGAGCGCCTTGGTATTGGTTGGTATCTACAGGATCCGAATAAAAAATATTTTGTCATAGGTCCAGGTTTCGTTGAGATTATGGATGGAAAATTTCCAAAAAGCATCATTATAGCAATGGGATGTAAAAGTCTGAAATACACAACAATGGCTCAAGCCTTTCTCAACAAAGGTGCTCAATTATACATCGGATGGACAGATGACGTTGATGCTTATGACTCTGACAAAATAATATTCCTGTTACTAGAACTCTTGTTCAATGAAGGCAAAACAATCAGTGACGCCATTAGAGAATGCAACAGGATTCCTCGGCAGTATCCGGGTGAGCTTGATTACTTTCCCAAGGACGCTGGAAAGAAGAGAATATCAGAATTAATTTGCGTTTCAATTAAAGCATATAATATATTCGATTTTAGAGGACAGATTTTTATCGCTGCGGTGATTAAGAGTGGCAATTTAAAGAGAGCTGATTAATTCTTTGTAATGTCTTGCCACAACATCATACAGTTGTTCTTTCAACATATATCCAGAGTAATTTAAGCCACGGAGTCTGCTTATTTCGTCTGCCAGCTTTTTATCCTCTAAAACTTCGTTTATCCATTTTTCGAAGTCTCCGCGGTAGAGGTGGAACTCTAAAGATTTTACGTTGACCTCGTTTATTTTTTCCATAAACTCCTTTAGGGATGAGGCGCTTTTGCCTGTGTAATTTCCTATTGATGTGAAGAAGTAGAAGGCTTTCTCTCTTGGAACTGTTTTCAATGCTTTTATTTCCATTTCATTTTTCACTTTTGTTTCTCCCTTCTTGTTGCCTATTTTTGTTTTCTGTCAGTGTTAACTTTTTTGGGTCATTTACTATTAAAGGTTGGGTTTCCTTAAACTTTTTTGTAACTATTGATGTTCGGATTCGCAGAACTCCTGGAAGCGGAGCGATTGTAGTTGCTATAAATTCGTGGAGGCTTTCCTGGTTTTCAGCTATGACTTTTGCTATTATTTGTAGTTCTTCTGATAGGGATGTGTAGACTTCTGTGACTTGGGGGACTGTGCAAAGTTTCTCTGCCACTTTCTCGCTTTCTTTTGGGTCTGTGATTATCGTCATTATGGCTGTTATGTTCTTGGCCCCAGTCTTTTCCGCGTCTATAAGCGCCGTGTACTTTTTTATTATGCCATGCTGCTCCATCCGTTTAATTCTGTCATAGACTGTTGAGTGGGCTATTCCAAGACGCTTGCCAATAATTGTATAAGTTTGCCGTGCATCCTCCTGAAGCATTTCCAATATCTTTATGTCCGTTGAGTCAAGGCTTAACATGTTATTTTTTACTCGCAAACCTCAGCCCTGCTAAGTGTTTCCCTATTAGAGTTACATGAACAATATATTGTTTGTTGCCGGAAAAATGTAGAAAAATTGTTTTAAAACCGGAAATTGTTCGATTAAGTAGCACAGAGAAAAAGCAACGGGAATGGGCCAATAATCTATGCGCTGCTTTTTCTAAAATAATACTCTCTAGGCTTCTGATTTTGGAAAGTTGTCTAAAAAACATCCTTTAGTCTACAATTTTTCAATTTTAAATTTTTAAAACTACATTTTTGCAGAAAAACTGATAAATAAGTTTAAATCTGTTGGGATAGAATATTCTTCTAGAAGATTCTAATAGAGGTTTGAGTCTAAAGATGAAAACATCAAGGGTTTGGGAGATTCTGAAAAAGTTTAAAGAAACTTGTAGATTCCGAGGTTGGAGAACCTCTGAAAGCGAAGATTGGGTTGAGGTTGACCATAAATATCACAGTTTCCTATTAACCAGAAATATTCATCCTTCCTCTTTTCGGAATATCGCCATAAACAGAAAGTGTGTTGTCCGTGAAGGCCTATCCTATAGGGTTGTTGAAGCTTCCTATATGGCTTGGGTTTTCTCCGAAACACCGCCTGAGAGCCTCTTTGTCCTTTTCCTTGAAAATCCGGATTTCTCAAAAAGGGTTGCCTTATACGATTTGAGTCCCCTCACAGAAGGGCTGAACAAGTGCGTTAAGCTAAATCTTACAGACAGCACAGTTTTTCAGGAGTTTGAAAACTTTCTTGAAAAGGAGTTTGGAGTAAAAATTGAACAATACGCCAACCTAAAGTCAAGCCTTGAAGATTGTAAATTAACGGCATAGACCCTCTAAATTCTCATTTATTTGATCAAAGATTTGATAAGTATAGCGCCACATATACTCTACTGTGAATAAGCATGTCTGAAGAGGCTGAAGAAGTTAAGAGGCTTCTAGCCTTTAAAAAGAAGCTTGAAAAGAGAGTTGAAAAGCTTGAATCAGAGCTTAAGGAGCTAAAATCAATTTTGGAGGCCGTGAACTCTGTACTTTTGGCTAAAGGATTTAAACGGGCTGAAATTAAGGCCTCAGCACTTACACCGCCAACGGAGGTTGGGCCAACAGAAGAAGAGATGATGATTCAACCTTCAGTGCATATTCCTGAGTTTAAGGAAGTTATCCCCTTAAAATCTGCCACTGGTGAGCTGCTTGCGACGCTCTATGTAGGTGAGGGCTTCTTAAAAGTTGTATTAGCAGAAGACAAAAAGTTCAATGTTAATGTTCCGCCGTTTAATCAGTTTCTGGTTGAGAGGGTTTTGGCGAAGATGCAGCAGAAGGACAGCGAACTAGCCAAGGCTGGAAAGCTTAAGCCAGAGGAAATTTTTTCCTACAACATCGTTAGGGAAGGCGAAATCATCCGTGAAATCCATATAAAAAATTTTGATGCAGAACGCCTAAAAGAGCTTAAGTCAAGTGTCAAGTGGACTTTGGAGAAAATGTATGAGAAAATGAGGAGTCAAGTCTGAAATGGCTTTAAGGCCATTTCCTGTCAAAGTATATGTTTTTACCTTTTGCTGAAAGCGGTATACCCATTACAACTGTTGCCTCAGGCATTAGGTTCAGCTTTAGTGCCGCTGTGCCTATGCGGTACATTATACGGTTGTCAATGTTTAAGAGACCTGCAATTTTGGCTGCTGAGCCTAGGGCTATTCCAAGGTCTAAAGCCTTAAAAAGGCATGTTGGACCAGTGAAGTCTTCCCCCGCCCTTTTTTGGGCTTTTTCATATTCGCTGCAGCTTTTGTAACCGCAGGCTCCACAGTTGATTCCTAGGCTATTGTTACCCCTAACCCCTATTAGAACCACGGCTTCCGAATCCCTAACGTTCCTTGCGTCTCTTTTAAATCCGTCGATTTTTCTCTGCTCGGCTATCTCCTCCATTTTTTCGGCTATAGCGTCCTTTTCTTCGCCATAAACAATCAGTGTCAGGATGTCGTCTATTCCAGCTGCTTTTGGAGCTGTTCTAGCTGCGGCTAGCATAAGCTTGGCCACTTCAAGAATTGCCTCTCTTTCGCCGCTTTCGCTTCCAATTTTTGGGCTCATATGCTCTCCTCCACGTGATAACAGAACTAGAATGAGGTGAAAGCCCTTTTTAAGAGCTCAATTATAGCGTTTAACTGTCCAGTGTATAGGCCTATAGCAAATAGGGACATGCCTAAAAGCAGTAGGAGGGCGCCTATAACTCTGCGCTCCTGCAAGTCCATGCCTTTTCACTCCAAATATTTTTTGAGGCGGGCTTCAACTTGACTTTTTGGGACAAAGCCAACTATTCTGTCAACTTCCCGGCCGGCCTTAATAATTA
>JAWAZO010000064.1:0-5652 GCA_038817565.1 Bathyarchaeia archaeon | reverse complement strand
TCATAAGCTTGTTTTTTAAAGGTGTACCTATTCCAGCCAAAAGTTTTATCGTTTCTATTGCTTCTATCGTCCCAATAATTCCTGGAGTTGCCCCTAAAACCCCTCTAACATCGCATGTTAGGAGGTTGCCATCTTCAAGGTTTGGTAAGACGCATTCTAAGCATGGAGTTTCAGGCGGAGCGAAAACTGAGAGGTTGCCTTCCATTCCTATGGCGGCTCCGAAAACATATGGGATTTTAAGTTTTATGCAAGTGCGATTGACGATATAACGTGTGCGCATGTTGTCTAAGCCGTCAACAACGCAGTCAACGCCCTTCAGCAGTTTTTCGGCGTTGTTCACATTCAAGTTTTCAGGCACAGCCTCAACTTTAACAAAAGGACTTATTCCCATAAGTCTCTTTGCTGAAACCTCAGCTTTTGGATACTGCAAATCCCTTGGTGTGTATAAGACTTGTCTGTGAAGATTGTGAGGTTCCACGGTGTCTTGATCTATTAGGCGCAGGTGGCCAACGCCAGCAAGCGTCAAATATAGCGATGCAACCGTTCCAAGTCCGCCAAGCCCGACAACGGCAACCTTTGCCCTTGCAAGCCTCTTCTGTCCTTCACGTCCAAGCTCTCTCATGACAAGTTGGCGACTGTAAAATTCTTCGTACGAGATTCTTAGTTTTCGCGTTTTTGACATTTCAAATCTTCCCATTTAGGACGCATATTAAATGCTGTTCTGCAGCCTTATATTACCCTTTTTCAAAAACTGTTTCTGATAGATTTCTCTAACCTTCTGTATGGTGTCGGCTTCCTCTGGGGTTTTATCATCCCTTATTCGGGTTATTCGTGCAAACCGCAGTGCCATGCCACATTTGTATTTTGGACTTTTCTGAATTTCGTTGTAGGCTACTTCCACAACAATTTTCGGAGTCACATAGATTCTACGGTACTCTTCTTTTATGGCCAGCTCTTTTAGGCGTTTAGTCATCTCGATGATTTCGGAGTCTGTTAACCCCTTGAAGGTTTTGCCAACTATTAAAAACTCGCCGGTTTCTGCGTCGCGAGCCGCCAAATAATAGTCTGAAAGCCACCCGCGTCTCCGCCCATAACCATACTCCGCGGCAACGATAACTAAGTCTAATGGTTCAAGGATTGGCTTTATCTTTAACCAATGCTTTCCACGGATTCCAGGCGTATATTCACTGTTTAACCTCTTAGCCATGAGCCCCTCATGTCCACATTCAATAGCCTCTTTAAGGAACCGTTCCGCTTCGTGAATGCTGCCTGTAACTATCTGTTTTGTTAATGGTATCCCTCCGGCATTCTCAGCCAATATTTGTCTCCGCTGAAAATATGGCAGCGAAATTAGGCTCTCGCCGTCCAAGTACAAAATGTCAAAGAGGTAAAGCTTAACCGGCACCGTTTCAGCCATGTTTTCTATTTCATGGACTCTTTTAAACCTCCGCATGAGATGTTGGAATGGAATGGGGTGTCCCTCGCTGTCTACAGCTATCACTTCGCCTTCTATAATGGCTTCACGGGCTTTAACTTCCCTCTTCACAGCGTCGGCTATTTCTGGCAAACTCTTAGTAACATCTGTTAATCTTCGACTGAAAATTCGTACATCATCGCCGCACTTATGAATTTGGACTCTGGCGCCGTCAAGTTTGTGCTCAAAAGCGGTTTTTCCTCCATGTTCTTTAATTGCTTCAGCCACATTATTTGCCGTCTGTGCTAGCATAAGCTTGACAGGTCTAAAGACTTGAAAACCGATTTTTGAAAGTACATCCCTACCCCCAGCCTTTATTAACGCTGCCACAGTGCCAATGTCCCCAAGCACCATTCCCGCCCTTTTAACGGTTTCAAGCGGTATCTGGAAAGCCTTTGAAACCGCTTGCTCCATTAATCCTTCATAGAACCCTGTTCGCATCTCGCCAATGAATATCTTAACTAAATATTTTGCTTCAAGCGGGGAAGCTAAACTTAGCAAAGCCTCAATTAGGCGCTCCTTTTTCTCCCTAGAACCACACCCAACAGTTTCGGCTATAGCCTCAAAATTCCGCCTAACCTCCAGTATTGTCAAGGGCTTTTCAAGAAGCACCGCTTGCCGCTTAACCTTACAACTTTCGAAAACAACTTTTGCTGCTGAACCCACGTCTCCAGTCTGGTTGAAGGCTTCAAGAAAAACTTTCCACTCAACTTCAGTAACACGCCTAATAATTCCACTTAGAGTAGCCCAACTCACATCAAGAGTTAGCTGACTCCACTTTGGAAATGGTCTCCCCAAAATCATCGAAACCGCTGGTTCAACCTCGCTGGGTTCAAGGTTTTTCAGAAATTCCGCTACAAGGTTTACCGCTGCGACCCGTCTGCTCATACCTTCCAGAGTTTCACATAGCTCTGCCAGGGCCTTAAAGGGTGTAGGCATAATAACACACTTGATTCTACATGTTAAAATGGTCAAAAGAAGCTAAAATTGTTTATTTTAGTGGACGTGAAATAAAAGGGGAGATGCAACTTTTAAAAAGATTCTTCAAGCTTCGCCTTAACCTCTTTTATCTTTTTTTCGGTCTCCGAAGCTTTCTCTTCTTCGCCTAAAGCCCTATAACAGTCTCTGACATATTCCAAAGCGCTGACGCCAAATCTATCAAAGCCCTTTTGAAATGAGAGCTCCGCAGACTTTAAGAAATATTCAACTGCAAGAGCATAATCCTTCAACATGAAAGCACATTCTCCAGCCTTGAAAAGTGCGTACGTAGCGTCAAAGAAATTGTTCTTTTCCTTGTAAAGTTCAGAAGCTCTCAGAAACTTTTCCTTAGCTTCATCATACTTGCCAATCTCGTAAAGTGTATTTCCATCTTTGTGCAATTTGACTGGATCTTCCTCTTCCGCCATGGTTACCAACCCATAACTTCCTATACCAGACCACAAACATAAATTTAGGTTTTCCCTGTCAGCGTCTAAAATATTCTAAACTGGTTAAGGTTAAATAGGCATAATGTTTAAAACGCTCATATCAGAGCCGCAAGGCGAGGTAGACATGTCCGTTGACGCATTAATAGTGACCAGAAACCTAAGAGAAGTTTTACCTCAGACCATTAAGAGCCTCCAACTTTATCCATTTAAGAACATCGTTATCGTTACTGGAGAAAAGAATGACCTAAAGCGTCAAAAGGATTGGTATGACATCATCGTCTATGGAGGCAAAGAACCCTTAGGGCAGCAGAGGAACATTGGTCTGGATCTTGTCGAAGCTGAATTTGTCTGCATGGTCGACTCAGATATAGTTTTAACGAAAGGGTATATAGAAACTCTACTGAAACTTTTTGAAGATCCAAAAGTTGCCGTTGCTCGTGGAAGGTTGTTTCCACTTAACCCAGAGAATCTATACTCAAACATTAAGTCACGCATAACCGAAGCGTTCAACATGATTCATAGGCAGGTGGGATGTGACGCTGCGGTTTACAGAGCCAACATAGTGAAGAAAGTTAAATTTAACCCAAAACTGTACACAAGGGAGGACCACGACCTAAACAACAGATTGAGGAAATTGGGGTATAAGGTAGTTTTCACAAAGGATGCCTACTGCTTCCATGACTTTAGAATGTCGATAAAATTGGAAGTTAAGCATCACGCTGAGCGGGGAAACGTATACGCTTTACTATGCTCATGGGCCAGAAACATTTCGAGACCAATATTCTTCTTTATGCCTTGGTAATAGCTAAAATGGAACTTAACATTCCCATTATCATTGCAAAGCTTTTCTTTTAAACCTTTGAGATAGGCTTCTATATATAACGTAGACCGTGTAAAAGGCATAAGCTGCAAAAAACTTTGGAAGTTTTCGGAAACTGCAAAAGCGTAGATTTTCAATAAGTATATGTATGCTTCCCTTTATTGTCCAAGCCTCGGGGGGTCTAAAATGTACACAGTAGGGATCGTAAGTTGCCACTAGCCTATAACCCTTCTTCTCCACCCATTCCTTAATGAAGGCGTCTTCAAACACGTGCAAATTTCTTGGAATTTCTATATCTTTAAGAGCTTCACGGCGCACAAGTAGGTCGTGGGTCCCTCCCCTTAAATCAAAAATTTTCCACGTTATTTTCAAGAAAAGCTTTAACACTGCGGGGTTTTTAATGCCTTCCCAAATTTCTATACCCCAAACCCCTCCAACATTGTCCGCCACCAAGTTTTTGGCTTTTTCAAACCATTTATCACAAAGAACAACGTCACTGTCAACAAAGACAAGCCATTCAGTTTTAGCTTCCTCTATACCCTTCATCCTTGCGCTGCCGCGAGTGCCATTATCCATCAACAGAACCACATTCCCATATTTCTCCCTAAATTTCTCAACGATTTTTAACGTAGAATCGGTTGAGTATCCATCCACTATTATTAAACGGTTTACAGGAATATTTTCATAAATTGAGTTTAAGCATTTTTCTAAAACTCTCTCGCTGTTTTTCGTAAGTACTACAACGTCCACGTTTTTGATGGGCACTTTTCCACAGTCCCTTCCACAATTTGTAATAATTAAATCAGAATGGAAATTTAAAAGGGTTATAAGATTGCCCAGCCACGTTGCATTTTACCATTTATCAGCACCGCTAACAGTTTATATTATAAATTCAAACAACATTGACTAATAAAATAATTAAGACGCATCTTAAGGTGTCTTAAATGTCTGCCATTGTAAAAGCCTTTAGCATTGTTTCGCGAGTCTTAGCCCCAGACAAGCCTTATCATGTTCAATGGATGATTACAAGAAAATGCAATTACCGCTGCAGAGGATGCAACGTTTGGCGGGAGCAAGACAACAGAGAACTATCAACTGAAGAGATTAAACATGGACTAGATATTCTCCGAAAACTAGGCGTTATAGAAGTAGTGATATCTGGCGGCAACCCGCTTTTGAGAGAGGACATCGATGAAATAATCGCGTATGCGTCACGTTACTTCTTTACAACAGTCTATGATAATGGCAGTTTGGCAGCTGAAAAAATTGATGCTTTAAAGTACGCAAATTTTGTCGCAATCTCAATAGACAGCCTAAACCCAGAAAAGAACGACCGCATAAGGGGTGTTAAGGGCGCATGGAAGAGAGCCATGGAAACTGTTGAAAAACTTCATATGGAAAAAATTAATGTGAGCGTAACACCTACAATTTCACAAGCCAATCTTTACGAGATTGTTGACTTCACCAAGTATTTCTTGAAAAGGGGAATTCCAGTTTGGTATTCTTTATACTCTTACGATACACCAAAGCATTCGAATCCGCTTTTTAAAATAGGAAAAGCGGAAGACTCCTTCTCAATAAAGGATAGGGACGCAATGGTTAAGGTATGCGACTCGCTTCTGGAAATGAAGCGTGAGAACGAAAACTTGTTGATTACAAACAAAGTTTTAGAAGCTGTTAAGCATCTTTATTTGAGCAATAAAAGAATTTGGAGGTGTCGTGCACTTCAGAATTTCTTCGTGATAAATCACCGTGGTGAAGTTGCCGGCTGCCACCTTCATGAACCGGTCGCTTCAATTTTTGATCTTCCAGACCTTTGGAAAAGTGAGAAGTTTGAAGCCCTTAGAAAAGAGTATAGCGAATGCAAAAGATGCGCATATCTTTGCTACATTTTCTACTCGATTCATGGAAGCGTCGCCGGCAACATTGAA
>JAWAZO010000063.1:0-5771 GCA_038817565.1 Bathyarchaeia archaeon | reverse complement strand
TGCATGACAATTCACAGTCAAAACATTTATGCGTTTTCTGTTTTCAAGCGTTTCCTTTTTATGCATCAGTCAACACTATGGTGAACGTTGGGATGCCGCTTGAAGGTTTCGCGGAGACTCTACTATTTCATGTTCGCTGTCGTCGTACTTATTATGCTTTGGATTTTAACTATCCCAGCTATACTGCCAGAGGAAATTCGCGCCGCTTATCTTACATACTTCAACATTATTAGGGCGATAACAATTGTTGTTTTTGGTGCCTTAGCCCTTGAACTTGTGGCTTCGGTTATAACCCGTAGGCTTAAGCATCTTGGCAGGGAAGTATACCTCATTAGAAATGTTGTCTTGGTTGTTGGCTATGTAGTAATTGGGCTGATGATTTTAGCGATTTTTGAGGTGACAGGCATAACTGCAGTTGCAGGCGCGACGGTCTCCGGTCTCATAATTGGTTTGGGCTTACAGCCTATATTGGCGAATTTGTTTGCCGGCTTAATTATCCTTGGAACAGGCTTCCTCAGACCAGGAACAGAGGTGAAGATTTCTGGTGGTTTGCCGCTGTCCGCTGTCACCATCCCAGCTTATAAAATGTTTAGCAGGGACGAGTTTATGCCATCCCTTAGAGGCGTCGTGATGGAGGTAGGGCTTCTCCACACTAAAATCTTGTCTGACAGCGGTGAAATGGTGAAAATCCCCAATAACCTGGCTTTCTCCAACAGCGTTGTCATGGAGGAGAGGGAAGAGCCCAAAACAGTCCGCGTCAGATACGAGTTTCCAGTGGAATACGACCCAGACAATGTGCTGGCTAAAATCCAAAAGGCTTTAAGCAAAAATTTTCAAGATTTTAGGACCTATGTGGAAGAGCAAAGCGACAAAAACTACTACATCGTCTTAGTGGTGGCAAAAACCCCACCAAACGTAAAAGTGAGAGAGTTCCGATCAGAAATCCTAAAACAAATAATAAAGGTCCACAGAGAACTAAACAAAGAGCCAAAGTAACCAAAAGAATATTTTCTCTGCCGCCAGTTTTAGATACAATTTAGGAGATTTTCAACTGCTAAATTTAGTAGCCCTCTCTAGAAAATTTTAGCCATAGATAAACATTGCCAGCTGATTGGTCCTTTAACAGTCGCTTTTATGTGTAGGCTTTCTCCTCTAATTTATGGAGATTCTCAGAGCCAGCAAAATTATACCACTAATGGTCAAAAGCTAACCAAAAAAGAAATCGCAGTGACATAATTTGTATTATGATGGTGGTCTTTTTTGTGCGTATTGGTATCTGCGGGGTTTTCCATCCCTTGTTAAAATTCCATCTTTAACCAAATCTATTAGGGCGTGGGCTACCGCCGTCCGGTCGTAGTGGTATCCGCGTTTTGCCATTTCGCTGTGGACTTCGCTTAGGGTTTTTGGTGTAGTGAACCATCCTTCTTCCCATAGTTTTTGTATTATGCCTTTGCATGTTTCCGCTCTCGGCGGTGGTGGTTGGCGCTCAGCTATTAGTGGGGCTTGTTTTAGTTTTTCTGTTACTGTTGACAGTATGCGGTCCACTGCTGCTTGTAGTTGTTCTTCTTGGCATTCTATTTCGAATTCTATTTCGCCTACTCGCATTTTTACACGTATGGGTGGTTTTTGTGGTGGTTGTGTCAATTTTTCACCTTGTTGAATATTGAATTGTGCATCTTGTTCATGCACAACACTTATATATCCCTTCTACAAACAACTGCATGTTGGTGAATCTTGGTGATTGAACAATACACTATAGCAGCAACACCAAAATATAATTTTCCACAACCACCCATGGACCTAACGCTGCCCCAACGCTTCATAGAACTAAGCCTCCACTCGCTAAAAAACGTGCAAAACCAAACGTTTCAACTAAATCAACAAGCAATTCAACAAACAGCCAACATCAACAATCCAAGCCCAGAACTCTTACACGCCTACATAAACAACGCCAGCATCAAGCCTATACCACTAACGCCAAAAACAGAAGAAACCACAATAGCCGCAGTGGACACTTCAAGCATAAAACTTGGCGAAACAAGCACAGGCATAGTAACAGCCATCCGAGGAACATGCGTATGGAAAAGGTGCAAAAATTATGCTTATCTGCGCATTGGACCCTTCATATTCCACATAACTGAAGAAAACCTAAAAGATGTTTATAGAGCGTTGCAAACCGCCTACTTTCCAGAACAAAACGAAAGCCAAGCCACGCCGAACATTATGCAGGCGCCGGTGCGAATGGCAAACCTCCTAGAAAAGTGGCTTCAGCAAACCCTAACGAAAACAGTCAGTGATGGACTAATACTTTTGGACGGTTCTTTAACGGCTGGAACACCAGACACACCATCAAACCAGCTTAAAGAAATATTAAATGATGCTAGAGCCGTGGGCAACACTGTTTTGGCTTTTTCAAAAATGACCACATTAAGATTTAACGGCTACCTAATAACTGATATGCTGATAAACCAAAAGCCTCCATGCATAATCGCTATTCCAAACATTAGGCCAAAACCCCCAACAGTTCTGCTGGGCGAGGTTTATGTGGCGAAATTAACGCGGGGAAACTGCGCCTTTAGGCTCGACATAGATAAGGAAACTCCACCAGAAAAGCGAATAGAAGCCGTTGAAAGGCTTATCGGAAACGACTTAATAACGCAGAGCTACCCGGAAACCCTACGTTTGGCGCATATCTTATGCACCTTCACAGCCAACGAGGTCATAGCCATGCAACACTTCATCCAACACCGATACCGCCTAAAAATAATTGAAAGACCAGACATGCACAGGCTCTTGTTTGGACCTTTCGGGAAGGGGGAAATCCACAATGAGGCTTTATAAAAAAGAGGGCAACATAGTTCAAATCCTAAGCTTCCCAAATGAAACAGCAGAGAAAGGCGACTACCTCCTAATAGAAGATGCTGAAGCCCAAAAAGCCCTAATAGTCCAAGTTATAGACATACAGTTCGCCAACATACCAGGCGTTTTAGAAGAGCTTTTACGCAGTCTCCCGGACGGCGGGGAAATAATTCAAGGCGAAGATGTCGACCCTCTGGAGATAGCTCCCCACATAACCTACATACAAGATTCTAGGCTTTTAATCTGCAAGATCCGCGCAACCGTTGAGCATGGCGAAAGCTTAAGCCCCAGCAGTTCTTGGCTTCCTTCACGTTCACAATCCGCCATCAGAAGGCTTCCAATCTCAACGTTGCTTAAACTGGCAAGGGTTGATGGTAAACTTCCAATAGTTTTGGGCACAACAAAAGAGGCTTCGCTACTAACAGTGGACGCTTCAGCCTTGGACGGACGCCTAAACATAATAACTGGGAAAAAGGAGACGGGCAAGTCGCACCTTTCGAAGCTTCTAATAACGGCTCTACTTCACTACGGCGCCACAGTTGTCGTTCTAGACTTGAACGGCGAATATGCCGGCTTAGGCATGACATCAGACGGAAAAAGAAACGCCTACTATAATAAGGTTCATGTTTTGACGCCTTCCCAAAACTTTAAAGTAGCTCTAAAACAGCTCCACCTCAACGAGCTAATGAATATTCTTATTCACGCCTTGCACTTGCCTGGAACATCAGCCCGAGAGTTCCGCCGGATATGGCAGTCTTTAAGGGAGCGGAACGCCCTAACCCTCAACGAGCTTGGGGAAGCCATCCGCAACTGGCACTGCAACCAAAACGTGCGTGATGCGCTTTTTTCCCGTTATTATGCCATGGTTAATTCCGGATTTTTCACAGACAACATTGCAGAAGCCACACTGCTGGAAGAGCGCCTATCAAAGGCAAGTGAAGAGGGCGGAGCCATAATAATCAACCTACGGGACACATCAACAATTGATAGGCAGATTGTTGTGGAATACCTCCTCGGAAAACTTGTTGAGCTTTTATCAAGCTGGAGGCTTAAGGCTGTTTTTCTGTTCGCAGAAGAAGCCCACTTGTATTTGCGGGAGACCTACTGGGATGACATTGTAACAAGGATGCGTCACTACGGTATATTCACAACTTTCATAACAAACCAGCCTGACACAATACGCGAAAACATTTACCGTCAAGCGGACAATATATTCCTCTTTAACTTCACCAACGAACACGACTTGGAAACGGTTTCAAGAGCTGCACGGGTAGACGCAGAAACAGTAAAATCCATAGCCATGGACCTGCCGCCCCACCACTGCCTAGTGCTTGGCAAAATTGTAAAAGACTTCCCAATAGTTGTAAAGGTTAGAGCCTTAGACATAAAAACTATGGGAGAAACCCGCCTATTCTTCACAGATGCAAAAGTCAAGAGCATGAATTAAGCTTTTCAAGTTTTTCCTTGTTCCGCTGGAGGAAAGCCCTCAAAGTTTTTGTCAAATCGTATTTTTCAGCTTCGCCCAGAGGAACCCAGCGGAGTTCCTCAGCATCGTCAGCAGCCCTCATCTCTCCCCCTTTAAGCTTCACAAAATAGTCGATTATAACAAAGTGATATTTCACTTCGCCATTCTCGTCTCGAACAATATTGTCAACAACGTCGATAAGTTCTGGATCAGCAACATCCAACCCTGTTTCCTCCTTAACCTCCCTAACAACAGCTTCTTCAGCTGTTTCGCCAAGCTCCACTAAACCACCGGGAACACTCCACTTACCCTTAGCAGGCTCGCCCCTACGCTTTTCCAACAAGATTTTCCCGTCACAGATTATTATGGCTCCCACGCCAACTACTGGTTGGCTTGGATAAAAACGCCTAACCACACCAGAACCCTCTTAGGCATTATTACCCATTAAGTTTTAAACTTTCCTATATAACAGGCGTGAAAGGATGCCAAACCTTTCTAGGCTCTTCACCTATAAGTGCTAAATTCCTATCCTTCATAACAGCCACACCGAGAGCAACAGCAGTAGCCACAAGGGACATAACGCCAGTATACTGCGTTATACAAGTGAGATTAACCGTTTGCGAAGACAGTTCAAAACTATAGCTTACTAAATCACTTAGGGTTATTATTCCATATGAATCGATGCGTATTATTTGAGTTGCCAACTCGCCCCTCCCATAATTTAGGAAACCGTCCCTATCATAACACCCGTCAAAATAAGCCACTCTTAAAGTCACATTCACAGGAACGGTTCGCCTTCCAACTTTTACCCATACCTGCAGTTTAACGTTCCAATCGGTTATACTGACGTTTTCTCCAACTTTATTTTCGTTGTAAAGGAGCCTTGCAACGTGCAACCTATTCAACAATATTCTTGTAGTATCTAGTGATATGCTGGCAAGCTGGCTATCAATATTGGGCAGTTGAAGACCAACATAATCAACGTAAGGTGTTCCCTCAAAAACGTATTGAACAGTTGCCGATTTCACATCACCTTGAATGGACAGCCCAGTTGCGGCGTAGGCTGCTCCAAGAAGCAGTGCAACCAAAAGCACCGCAATTATAATTTTTGTTGCACGGCCTAGACCGACGGTTTTAACTGATGTTGGCGTAAAAACTACGTAGGCTGGAAAGGCGGCTTGTCTTGCAAGCTTAAATTGAATAAGCCTCTCTTTGCTGGCGACTAGTGGCAGTATTGCTATGCCTGCTATGAAGCCTCCTGCGTGGGCGAAGACTGCTGTGCTTCCACCCAGCCTAGCATAGCCGTAAATCACTTGGGTTGCAAACCAGAAGAGGAGGTAGTAGGCAGCTTTCAATTTAAAGAACATTGGGAAGTATAGGAAGAACCACCCCATAACCAGTGATGTGCCGGGAAAAAGGATTAGGTATGCGCCTAAAACTCCGCTTA
>JAWAZO010000062.1:0-5860 GCA_038817565.1 Bathyarchaeia archaeon | reverse complement strand
CTACAAACCAACGTGGGGAGAGGCAGCCTTCATCGCCTCAGCCACAGCCCTAGCAATAGCCTGCGCCATAGTCCTAGCCGTAAGCGCCTACGTCCTCGTAAAAATATGGATAGAAACCCTAAAAGAAAGGAAAAAACGAAAAGGAGGTGAAAACACAAAATGAAAACAAACTACAAAAAAATGGTAAAGTTGGCAGTGTTGCTAGTGACATCGCTCCTAATAGCAAAGGCAAGTGCGGACACATACACTTACTTGTTCATGCGTGTTGGAATAACAGTAACTTCGCAACAAGTAATCTGGATTTATAACGGCCAGATAATTTCTGGAAGTACTGTAACTCCGAGTTTTTCAGTCCAACAAGGTCTGTATACATGGCATAACAACACTCTATATCTAAAGAACACAGGTGGAACTAACGTTAACGTAAATATTACAGTGACGGAACCAGCCCAGTCAAACGTATTTGATATTTGCAAGGTATATGTCTATGAGAATTTCACAACGCCGGGTACATGGTCACTAGTAGGTACATTAAATGCTATTGAATATGGTACATTAAGTAACAAACTATTAAAGGCAAATGGCGGCTATTTTAAGTTTGACTTTGAAATCCAAGCAAAAACAACAGCTACACCCGACACTTATAATTTTGAGATAACAGTCGTGTACTAAACCCCTCTTTTTTTTGTTGAAAGTTGCTTATATATTTAAAACAGTTGACGCCTTAATGTTAAAGCCTAAAGTTTAACGCGGATTCTGCCTTTACATACAAAGTAACCGTAATTATTAATTAACGCGATCACGAACTTTATTAACTTTAAAAGTAAAAATGCTCTGATTGTTAAGGAGTGAAAATACATGAGTAAATTTTCTTTGTTTTGAGGTCTCTATAAGCTTAATCTAAGGAAGCTTTGTAGCTTATTAAGAAGTCTAATAGTTTTAACGTATGAAGAATGTATCTTACGAAGAGCTGGAAAACCTTTTATTTGTCTTTTTTGGTATTACTTTTTGGTGGGAAGATGAGTAAGTATACTACGGTTTCCACTAAAATTCCTTTGGAGCTTAAGGAGAAGATGAAGGAGTTGAAGATTAAGCCCTCTAGGCTTTTAAGGAAAGCCATCGAAGATGAGGTAAGGCGTAGGGAAGCAGAGAGGCTAAGAGAGGATATTAGAAGGCTTAAGCCCGTTCTTGATAAGGTAAGTGTGGAAGAGGTTGTTAAAGGCTTGAGAGAGGATAGAATGCGAAGATGAAATACCTCCTTGACTCTTCAGCGATATTCAAAGCCATAAAAGAAAATAAGATCGATGTTTTGGTTGGAAATTGCACGTTGGAATTGGCGAGATACGAGCTTGGAAACATTCTTTGGAAAAGTTTCGCATTAGAAGGAAAAGCCACAATGGTGGAAATTAAAAGTTTGGCAAAGATTGTTAAGCGGGTTCTTGGCATAATGGAAGTATTGCAAATAGACTGCAGCGAAGAAGAAATCTTGGAAATCGCAAACAAAGCGGAAATAACATTTTATGACGCATCATACGTTTATTACGCAAAGGCAAAAAATCTGACGTTGGTAACTGAAGATATACAACTTCTTAAAAAGATTGCGAACAAAATAAGCGCTTCAACTTTGAGCGATATCGTTAGCCAATAAAGCGGCATCGGAAAGCGCGTTTTCCACCAAAGTTTAAATGTAAAGCGGAGCAATGCTATCATTTAGTCTGCTCTAAACATGGAAGGGGAAAAAGCGTATGAGTAAGTCATCTTTGTTTTCTGGTTTTTATAGGCTTAGTCCTAAAGAGCGCCTAGCTTTTGTTAAGGAGTTTGCTGGCTTAACTGATGAGGAATGCGCCCTACTGCAGAATACTGGTAGTCTGCCATTGGACTTGGCTGACCGCATGATAGAAAACGTTGTGGGGGCTATTCCGGTGCCGCTTGGCATTGCCGTAAACTTCCTCATAAACGGCAAAGACTATTTGGTGCCTATGGCTATTGAGGAGCCTTCTGTTGTGGCTGCTGCTAGTTATGCTGCTAAAATGGCACGGGATGGCGGAGGCTTCCATACGAGTAGCACACCACCAATTATGATCGGGCAAGTGCAGGCTGTTGGCATTAAAGACCCTTATGCGGCTAGGCTCCGCATATTGCAAGCCAAGGACGAAATCTTAAAGAAGGCTAATGACCAAGACCCGGTTCTGGTTTCTGTGGGCGGCGGAGCAAAAGACCTAGACGCAAAAGTCATCCATACAGTGCAAGGTCCAATGGTTATTACTGAGTTGCATGTGGACTGCCGCGACGCTATGGGCGCTAATGCCGTAAACACCATGTGTGAGGCTGTAGCCCCCCTAATAGAGCGGATAACAGGCGGACGCGTTTATCTGCGGATAATCTCAAACTTGGCTGTTAAACGCCTAGCAAGGGCATGGTGCATTGTGCCGAAAGAGGCTGTTGGCGGAGAAGAAGTCGTAGATGGCATAGTGAACGCTTGGGCTTTTGCTGCTGCAGACCCGTATAGGGCTGCCACCCACAATAAGGGAATAATGAATGGCATAATAGCCGTCGTAATCGCCACATGCAACGATCACCGCGCCATAGAAGCCGGAGCCCACGCCTATGCTGCCAGAAGCGGCCAATACACTACGCTTTCAACATGGGAGAAAAACGAGAACGGCGACCTAGTAGGCTCAATAGAGCTGCCAATGGCCGTCGGCCTAATAGGCGGGGCTGTACGCACCCATCCTATAGCCAAAATATGCCTAAAAATCCTAGGCGTAAAAACAGCCAACGAGTTCGCCGAAGTTTTGGCTGCTGTAGGCTTAGCCCAAAACCTAGGCGCGTTAAGAGCCCTAGCCCACGAGGGCATACAACGCGGTCACATGTCGCTTCACGCTAGAAACATTGCCATCGCCGCTGGCGCCACCGGCGAACTCATAGACTTGGTTGCTGAAAAGATGGTGGAAGAGCGCAAAATCCGCATGGACAGAGCCAAAGAACTCATAGAACAGTATAAGGCAACCGGAAAAATCTAAAAGAAAGACGCCTTCCATTAAAAGAACGGCGGTTAAATGAAAATCTTACCGGGACCAGCCTCAAAAGAACTAGGCGAAAAGATAGCCCAAATTTTAGGTGTAGAACCAATTCCAGTTTTTTTTAAGATTTTTCCAGACGGCGAATCCTATGTGAGGCTTGAAGGAAAAGTTGAAGGTGAAACCGCCGTAATAGTGCAGACAACAAGCCCGCCACAAGACACACGCCTAATACAGCTGGCCTTAATTGCTGATGCTGCCAAAAGAAACGGTGCAGAAATGGTTGTGGCTGTTGTTCCCTACTTGGCTTACGCCCGCCAAGACAAAGTCTTCCTAAAAGGCGAGGCTGTAAGCATGGAAGCCATAGCAAAAATGCTTAAGGCTGCTGGCGTCGATGCCCTAATAACCGTCAACGTTCACCAGAAAAACGTCTTAGACGGTTTTCCTTTCCATGCAAAGAACATTTCAGCCATCCCGCTCCTAGCAGAATACTTTAAACAAAGGGGTTTCAGAGAGGCTTTTGCATTGGCTCCAGACAAGGGTGCAATAGGCATAGCTGAAGAAGCATCAAAAGTTTTAGGCGGAGATTTTGGCTATTTGGAAAAGCAAAGAGACCGCTATACTGGATGTGTAAGCGTTGAAAAGAAGGGTTTCGCCGTTAAAGGAAAGACGGTCATCATTTTTGACGATATTATTAGCACTGGCGGCACCATAGTGGCAGCGGCAAACATCTTAAAAGAGTTGGAAGCAGCCAAAGTTTATGCTGCATGTGTGCACCCGCTTCTGGTGGGCGAGGCTGAAAAGCGCATCCGCCAAGCTGGAGTTGAAGAAATAATTGGAACAGACAGCGTCCCCAGTCCAGTAAGCAAAGTTTCACTGGCTCCGCTCATTGCTCAAGCATTACGGGAGCTTCAAAGTGGCTAGGCTCTTCTTCCTATTGTCAGGCGAGCATGAAACACTCCCAACGGCAGAGCTTAAAGCCATCCTTGAGGCTGAAGGCTACAACTACAAAGTTTTGGAAAAACTTGACCAAGTTTTGAGAATTGAAGCAAACATAAAATGCGTCGAAGCCGCAAAAAAGCGTGCAGCTTTAACAAGGCTGTGTGGATTGGAAATTTTCACATGCAAGGCTGAGCCAAGCGAGGCTGTTAAAGCCATCCGCTCAACAAATATAAGCGAATTTATAAAAAGCGGCGAAACTTTTGCTGTCCGCATAAAACATGTAAAAAGCCACGCAAAAGAAGTTGACGGAATGGCTTTAGAGCGCAAACTAGGCGAAATAATCCTAAACACGGCAGAAAATGTGCGAGTAAACCTTCAAAACCCCAAAAAAACCTTCACAGGAATCTTAACAGACGATAAGCTTGTTTTCGGCTTGAAGTTGGCGGACATGCCGCCAAAACCCTTTATGGATAGACGCCCAAAGAAAAAACCCTTCTTCCACCCTTCGGCAATGCCGCCAAAACTCGCAAGATGTATGGTAAACCTAGCCAAGCCAAAATCTGGCGATTTAGTATTTGACCCCTTTTGCGGAACTGGAAGCATCCTTATTGAGGCAGCTTTAATAGGGTGCCGCACCCTCGGCGTGGACATCCAAAGACGCATGGTTAAGGGAAGCAGAAAAAACTTTGCATATTTTGGCATTGAACCAGAAGGGCTCATAGTTGCCGACGCAAAAAATCCTCCGGTGAAAACCGTGGACGCCGTGGTTGCAGACCCACCCTATGGGCGAAGTGCAACAACCTTTAGGCGAACCACAAGACAGATAATTGAAGACTGTTTAAAGGCTGTCCACGACTTGCTTGACACAAGGGGACATATATGCATGGCGGCGCCAAAGACCATCGGGATAAGCCAAATTGGTAAGACGTTAGGCTATCGGCATGTGGAATCCCACATGGTTTATGTACACAGAAGCCTAACCCGCGAAATTGCAGTTTTTGAAAAAGCTTGAAATCGCCCAAAAACCTCTTCTCTCTTAAAGAAGCAAAGGATTATGATGGATATTACTGGTACAATTAAGCCTATTGCTGCTGTAGACTGAATTGTTAATCCCCAAACGTCAAAGGCTATGGTTGCAACACTAACCAACATTGTACTCCAAAACCCCCATATGCGCCCAGTTAGCAAGCCGAAGGCGGCAACAAGTCCTAAAATGCCCAAAAACAGAAACATAGCAAAAAGTATAACGGATGTTTCATATGAGATTGGATTGTCTAAAAACCTTCCCATTCCTTCCGGCGTGCCCACTGCTGCAAAGCAAAGCCTACCCGCCGACTGAATTATCCATAGTAAACTAGCAAAAATCACTAACTTGTCTCTCGCCATTTTCTATCCTACCTTCTTCAGCTGGATAGCTACATTTCTTCCAAACTCTTTGCATTTTGGCAATTCGCCCTCCGCGATAGGTCCCTTTACCCCTTGAACTTTTACTGATAAGCCAGCCGTAATCCGCCCTAAACCGGGGGCTTTTTCGCTTAGCCTTTTCTCCATTTTCTTTACAGCTTTCTCAAAGTCCTTTCCCATATACGTGTCGAAAACAGCAAACTTCTTTCCATCAAGCCTTAACTCTCTAAGCTTGTCAATAAAGCCCTTAATACCCCTTGTAGGTCCACCCATGTGGTTTGGAGAACCAATCAATATTGCATCGCATGAGGGGATTTCCTTAAGGTCTACCTCTTTCAGTTCTTTGAGAGAAACCTTCACTCCACCGGCTTCGTTTATTCCCTCGATTATGGATTCTGCCACACGTTTAGTGTTGCCATAACGCGACTCAAAAACAACAATAACTCTTACCATGAAAGACCATTTCCCATTCATAATTCTCCATTCAAGCCTTT
>JAWAZO010000061.1:0-5966 GCA_038817565.1 Bathyarchaeia archaeon | reverse complement strand
ACATGTCGATGATGTGTCTTCAGGGTTGACTTCGACAACATTAAAACCTTTAGCCATAGCTCTGAGAATAAATTTCCTTAATGATGTCTTGCTATAGAGCCAGTTATTGAGAATCCGTGAACCTTTATCTCTCAGTTTATACATAGTTGTCACCTCCTCAACTCCAATAGTGCATACACCGTATTTTTCCCTGATTCTCGCAAGGAACTCCCCGTGGGCTAAGGCTACAACCCTAGACCTTACATCATGAAGGTAGCGTATCCTTTCTTCGGCAAGCGCCACTTTCTCTTTGTTTTTGTTTAAACTAATAATGGACTGCCACCTGCTTATTCTCCGTTGAATCTCATCCACTTTTCTAGAATATCTGGAAGCGTTGAAGAATATGGGTTGCCCCTCGTATGGAGCTGCAACCCACTTGTCAAAGTTAAAGTCCACCCCGATGATTTTCCCATTCGGCTTCTCAGAACATTTCACGCTTACATATAGAAACCATTTATCATTCTCTCTAACAAGCATGAAGGGTAAATGTGATATTTCGTTAATGACATCATAATATTTCACTTCGGTTTTGGCTATTGGTATGCGGATTCGCTGTCCAACCCCCTTTTGGAGTTTAACCTCGACAAACCAGAACCCTCCATCATTAACAAATTTCGAATTATCCTTATCGAAGACTAGGACTGCCTTTTCTCCCAGAGATCCCGTAAAACGTTTACATAACAGGCTTAGCATACGAGGATCAATTTCATCCCCAGATTCCAAGAACTTATGATAAAGAAGCTTCTGAAGAGTCAAACGTGAAATGCCTAAAAATCTTAGGACAGAAGCCTCAGCCCTTGAAAGAAGTCCCACTTGGCGTTCGCTGGGGAAACATTGAAGAATCACAGTTCTATAATTTGGCTCCAGCTTCACAATAAATCTTAAAAAACCATAATAGCGAATAAAATTTTAGTTTCAGCCTATATGGCTGAAACCTGTGCGTCTCCGCAGCCCAAGCTATGTTTCACTTGGGTTGCCCGATGAAGCTGGAAAGTGGACTTAAAGCCTATAAGGCGATAAGTCAAAACCCAGAGCCGATTATCCTCCATAAGCCGGCAACGGCAAAGGGATAATCGGTTGGAGGGCGTAAAAAGGAGAACAAAAAAGGCAAAGAGGTGAAAAAGAAGCCTAAAAACATAACGGGTTGCAACAAAATAGAAGTCAAGCAAGCGCTGAAACTTAGAACAAGAATGGCTACGGTCACACCAGTTGACGTTGCATGCAAAGTTGCAACAAAAATAGAAGTCAAGCAAGCGCTGAAACATAAAGCGTTTATGCTTGTTGGAAGCGGAAGCAATGGCGTTGCAACAAAAATAGAAGTAAGCAAGCGCTGAAACGCCCTTAGCGTCCATGTGGCTTAAAATACGTCTTAACTCCGTTGCAACAAAAATAGAAGTCAAGCGCTGAAACTTTGTTGCAACAAAAATTGAAATATGAAGGCTCTGTATAGGCCGATTTTCCATGCGTTGAAGGTTTTATCTCTCCATGAGTAGACAACCTTATCTTGTTTGAGGTGTTTTAGGGCTTCCGCTATTTCGTTTGGGGTGCATTTGAAGTGTTCAGCGAGCTCGTAGACGTCGGCGAAGTATTTGAAGGCGCTGCCTGTCCTATTGTAGTGCTCTACTAATTCTTCTACTACTCTCTTTTCAACCTCGTCGAGGCTGGAGCTTGCCAGCCAAGCTGAAAGGGGGATTTGTTTAGCCTCTTTCTTTTCTATCTTTTGACTTTCTTTCGACTTTCTTTCGATTTTCTTTCGATATTCTTTTATATTATTATTTAATAAATTATAGTGATTTTTAAGATACTCAGTAAAATAAACTCCTAAATCGGTCAGAAACCAAAAAGCTTCATTTTTCTCAACTAAACCGTATTTTCGCATATTTTCTAGGTATCGCCAGACAAAATTGTGTTTTTTTGAGGTTATTTCCACAAGGTCACAGCACCTTTTTTGACCTTCGTAAAGAAGGAAAAGCAACGTAACAGTGAAGCCTCGCACCCTTCCAAGAGCCGTAGTAGTAGATAATAGTGGTGGCGTTGTCCTCATCGTCCAAGCCTCCGGAGGATGGGGAAAACAAGTTTTGGACTCGGACAGAATATAAAGGTAATCAACAAGAGATATTAAATTTTTACTCTAAAATTTTTAAAGGCTACTTAAAGTTTTGACTTCAGAGCCTAAAAGCCTTTATCATTTTGTTTGTTTTGTTTCACTCATTTTTAGCACCTCTTTGCTGTAATAATACCTTCTTTTAGTATTATTGCTATTGAATCGAAATCTTTATAAGACTTTCGGTAAAATACCGTAATGAGAAAATGTTGGAAGAAATTAAAGTTTGCCTGGACTGCTGTCACATATTTAAGATACGGAAGGAAGCAATTAACAAGGTTAGACAATGCCCACGATGCACTGGCACGTGTCTGCTCACCCTACGAGATATTGAGGCCTTAGCAAGTGTTGTTAATGACACAACGCCAATCCAAGACTTTGCTGTCGGTTTACAAACTGTTCGAGAACGGCAAGGAATCACTGGACAACCTTTAAAAACGATAAACAGAGTTCTCAACCTTATTCAAATAGTTGAGAATTTCAAAAAAGGTGCTTCTAGTGCCCATTAGAATGTCGCTGTCAAGCATCGAATTTGGGGCAGAGTTCACACCATTTCTCCGAAACGTAGCCGCCCTCCTCCCTGCAGAAAACGCTGTTGTTCTTGTATTGTTCCGGAATGCTTTTCCGGCATCTTTTCCATCTAGGCTCTGCCATAAATCTGGATCCACCTCTCCTTCTCCTGGGGCGTAAGATACGGGTTATCCCTAACGAAGCCCGTCCATCTGTCATGTTTCCAAGCCGATAACAGGGTGTCAATAAAGCTTTTGGATCTGCTCTTGTCATAGCCGAACTTAGCTGCACACGCCTGTATAACAAAGTCGGCGAAAGCAGTCTTCAACGGAGTCACATTATTTTTAACACATACGCCCACAAGGTAGTCTATAACATCGCCCCTAGCTGTCCTTCCCGGCATATTTTCCCCTCCTTAATCATATCGAATACTCCTATCTTCTTTGCACAGTCAAAGCAGAAGTCAAGTTGGCCGCTTCACCATCTATTCGGTTATTTTTAGTAGCCCTTTCGCCTTTGCCTCTTCAGGTTTAATGCGAAGCCTATACTCGGGGCGTTTTCCAGCATAGTGCTTTTCGAAGAAGCCCCATTGGCACATTTTGTCAAGTGTTGGGCCGATGCGGGGGTCTCTTGGCCAGCCGTGGCTTATGAAGGCGTTGACTACGTCTGTTGTTGTGAACCATTTGTCGCTTGGCAGTTTGCCTTCCGCATAGATTATGGCTATTTTGCCTTCTGTAGTCTTGTCTGTCAATTCTAGAGTTTTACGTTCAACTTTAACTGTTAAGGTTGGCTGTTCAACGTTTACGGCTATCTGGGAAGGCACTGTTTCGGGTTCGGATCCCGGCTGCATTTTTAGGGACTGTAGGAATTCTTTGAAGGCTTCGGCGAAGGCTTTTAACGGCTTTAGCTGCTGTTCGAGGTTAGCCTTCTCATCCTTAAGTGTGGCTATGGTTTTCTGATACTCCTCAAGATTCCATTGCTTTTTAATTTCCTCAAGTTTCTGCATCGCCTCTTGAAAAGCCTGCCGCCTAGCCTCCTCAACCCTCTTTTTAAGCTCTTCAATCTCGAGCCTTAAAGCTTCAATCTTCTCCTGATATTCCCTCTGAAGCTGCTCATACTTTTCCCTCCAAGCCAAATCATCCACCTCCAATTTAGGCTTCAAATACGTGTCCCTAACATGTTCAGGGGTGAGTTTTCCAAGGGCAACTTGACGCCCAACCTCTTCAGGCACGCCCGCTGGCAAAACGTAAACCTTCTTAACCTCGTTTCCGATTGCCGCATAGAAGTGCCCAAGGGGAAGCGTCTGAATCTCCTCGGCCCGCACCTTCATTCCTAAAAGCTGTTTCAGAATCCGTTCAACTTCATGGGCCTCTTTCATCCGCCCCATAAGCCAATTGTCACATTGGCGAAGTGGAACTTTTGAAACTCCAGCGATGTCTTGCGAATCGATCCACATATAGTTGCCTATAGCTGCGCCTTTCCGAATGAACTGCTGGGCAACCCACTTGACAGGAGTCATTTTCGTTTCAGGGATTGTTTCCCACGCCTCTGGAATAATTACAATCACATGATCTAGGTTTTGGAAGACATATTCAATAGTGCTAGCGATGACTAAATGCTGTGTTTCTGTTCGCATTCCGCTAAGGTCCATAACGTTCACGCCTTCGCTGAGCTCAAGCCTGTCGCTGAAGCTCCAACGCTCAAGTTCTGGCACAACGATCTCCAAATAAGTGATTAGCTTCTCGAACAGCTGTTTCTGAAAGTCCCTTTTGGCTGCGGCAAGCATTTCCTCAGCCCTAGCTTTGACTTCCCTTAGGTTTTTGGCTCCTCTGCTAACTTTGATAATGGCCCAACGCATTCCAGGCTCGTATTTGACTTTCTCTCCTAAAGCCACATTAACTAAGCCTTCAACAAACTGCCAATCCGCCCTGGGCTTGTAGTAGGGCGTTATCAGATTGTACTTGGTGAAGCCTGCCTCTCCACGTTTAGTAATAAAGGCTATGGCTCTAAGTCCGCTACGGCTGATTAAAGCCTCAAGAGTGGTCGTCTTACCGGACAACTGTGTCATGCCGAAAATTGCCAGATGGTGGAGAGGTAGGTAGACAGGTTCTCCTGTGCCAACTTCATAACCCAACAAAATCCTGTCACTCATTTTCAGATCCCTTTCGTTGAATTCCCGGTTTTGCTTCTTCAGGAGATTTAGCTAGAATTCTGGTTTGCGTAGGAATTCGCAGAAAATGTTTGCCTCTGTCTTCCAAGTAGATTTTACGTTGACCTTCATTACGACATTTGGGGCATCTAAGGTAAAAGTATATTGTGGGGGTTCCAGCATACTTGTCATATCGGCGAACCATGATTACTTCAGCTATTTCTTCACACTTCCCGCAGGCAAAATGAAAATGGTCTGTGTCATCGAAAACTGGGACAAAGAATCCGGACGCACCGATTGAATACGGCTTCCCTTTCGGTATAATGGAATAGATAACGCGAACTGGTCCACATCCTTGTTTTTCAGCCCTTTTTGAGCGACTCAACATCTATCTCCTACCCCTTAATATCCGGGTGAACTTTTCAATCAAGGCTGAGTAAGCCTCAATGTCTAGGGCTAAACGTTCAAGCCTCTCAGCTTGGGAATTAAGCTTCTCAGCCAGAGACGGGCTCCTTGAAGCCTTTTCCTCCAAGCTCCTCACCTCAGAAACTTTGGGCAAAAATCCTGTTGACAGTAGCCTATTGAGCCATCATAGTATGTGCAGTTACCGTCGCCATACTGGTCGTAAACTCGATACATACAAGTGACGAAGGGCTTAACAGTCCAAATGTCGCCCCGAACAATTCTACTCCAACGTTTATAATGGAAGTGATAGCCTAATGGCGCTCTAATGAAGTTTCCAATGGTTTCTGGTTTTATCTCTCTTTGTTTGGGGAAGACTCTGCGTTTAAGTGTGTCTTCGATTTCGTTTATTTTTTGGGATATTTGCCATATTGGTGTGGGCTGTAGTATGACGAAGAGGTGGGTTCCACGCCCGCCTGTGTCAACTATTAAAACGGAGTTTTTGTCAAACTTTCTGGTTAGGTATTCGTATTCTAGGTCTCCGCCTTTGTAGTCTAGGTCTATGGCTAGCCATTTAATCCATCCTTTTCTGTTGAATGGGAAGAGTCCTAGGCAGTATTTGCCTTTAAGGTGGTCTTCTATTTCTTTAATTGTTAGTTTTGCCTTGACGGTTCTCCATCCGTTCTGGTCTTCTAATCCATAGGCCTCGTTGTTTATTACGAATAAGTCGTAGAACCTTTCAGCCAATGACTGGCTCTTCAA
>JAWAZO010000060.1:0-6098 GCA_038817565.1 Bathyarchaeia archaeon | reverse complement strand
TTATTTAAATCATCCACATTTTTTACATCATCAGGTTTCAAGTTCGCCTGTGAAAATTTTTGACGGTAAAATGGAACATGCTCATAAGCATATTTCACAATTTCGCGCAACTTCCTATTTTGGTATTCCAGCAATTTTTGCCTGCTCCAGCGTGTATGGTGAAGCAAAGCAGCAACATAATAAGCCACCCTAGGATAGTTGTAAACCATTTTAGCCACCGGCATTAAGTCATGTTTGGGTAACCTCAGAAGCCACTATCGTAAACTTGCCACTTTTGTCTAAAGGAATGTCCTCTACAAACTCAACATCTATTTTAACTTCTTCCTCCTTAAGATCGAGTTCTCTCCTAATATGGGCTTCCAACTCTTTGGCGATCTCCTCCTCATTTTGGTGCGCCTCCCTTAGCTTAAGCTTAAAAACTAACCTGTCCCTTTTCGTTTGAACAACGCGGAACAAATCAATAAAGTCATGATACTTGTACGTCTTCATAGCAGCTATAAAGGCGAAAGGTGCGATAGCTTTTCCGCTTGGAAAACTCAATAAGGAAGTCTTACGTCCCTCAATTAGCTTCATTAACGGAAACGTTCTGCCACAAGGACATTCATCCTTTTCGGAGGGTACACCCACATCATCTAAGGCGTACCTTATAAATGGCATGGCAAAGTTAAACAGACTTGTGCAGATAATCTCACCACTCTCTCCAGGAGCCACTTCATCCCCATTTTCATCCACAAACTGTAAAACAACTGAATCAACGTCAATGTGATATTCAGCTTTTTCACGACATTGCCAAGCTATCCTTTCAAACTCCACAGTGGCATATTGATCATATAGTGGGGCTTCGAAAATTCTCTCTATATAATCGCGTGAAGGTACACTTATAAGTTCAGCCCCGCTGACAAGAAATTTCGGTTTAACGCTACTTATACCCATTTTATCAATCGCCCTAGCCAAAATCAAAAGCGAGTTTGAATAGCCATCTATAACATCAGGTTTCAACTCTACAATTTTAGAAACCTGCTTTGAGACATCTTCAAAAACCGATATCGGGTTAACAGAATAAAAGTTGAAGAGTCTTTGCAGTCGAGTTGTTTCAGCAAAATGTAACGGCGAAGTTATCGTAACCCACTTGTCCCAGGGCTTCTGTCCAAGAACTATTTGAGCCCTTAGGTGTTTAGCTTTTCTAAACTCATTTTCTGCTTGAGTCATGTAAACATAAAGTGGACGTCCAGTGGAGCCGCTTGTCCTTTGAACCTTTAACTTGGCAATATCATGCTTAACTGAAACGACATCCTTAAGGTTTTTAATAACGTCTTCTTTCCTAATTATTGGCAACTTGTTCAAATCACTAATCTTCTTTATATCGTCAGGCTTAACTCCAGCCTTCTCAAAAACTCTGTGATAAAAGCGGGAATTCTCATAGGCGTATTTAACAACTTCACGCAGCTTCTTTTCACGGTACTCCTCGATCTTTTGTCTGCTCCAATGTAAGTGCCTCATCATGCAATACAAGTAATAAGAAGCCCTCAAGTAGTTGGTCAAAATCACCCTACCCCTATTTCAGGCATGAAGGGAGCCAACGCGAAGGCAATGGAATCCCTAACATGATTTTGAAGATGCGGCACACGCTTTTTCAAAGCTTCTTTAATGGCATTCTTATTCTCCAAAACATACTTGATTTTTGAAAAAAGCTTATCATGAGATGCTTCGTTAATGGGCAGAACACAATCATTCAGGCCGAGGCTTAAAGCAAAGCCGGACTGTTTATGATCATAAGCAATTAACACAAAAGGCACGTAAAAAGAAGCAGCTATAACAGCGGGATGCATTTTGGAGGAAACAACCATTCTCATCTGGCTTATCCAGCAGGCGAAATCCTCAACAGATCCTATGTTCACGATACTGGTTTTCTCTTTGTGTTCCATGTTGTTGACAATTAGCTTACATATTTCAAGATCATCCGCCTCAAAACCAGTAACATAATGCGGCAAAAAAACAATGTCAACGCCATATTTATCGACAACGTCGTCAAGTGCCATAGCATGAGATAAAACAAGGTCTTGGACAGCCTTTCTTGAAAGGCTGAAAGCATATATTCCAGGCGAAACCCCTATTGCTAAACGCTCTTTACCACCATAGCTTTTTTGATTTAAAATACTGCTAAAAAGTATTGAGGTGTCAGACGTCAAAATTTTTTCCGCCCTCACACTTAAAGAACTAACCAAGTCATAGGAGATCGGCTCTCTTATAAGGACTACACGGCAGTTGTTTAAGGCAATCTTAGCCAAAAAGCGACCTATAAATGTGCGAAAAGGCCCAACAGAGTTTGGAAACATTATTACAGGTTTATTTAGCAACCTGGCTGAAATAATTTCCCAGGCCCTAGATGCCAGCATGGACCACCAAGCCAAAACCCAATAGATATTTAATGGCAGCATGGAAGCCGCCTCTTTGAAATTCTCATCACTGTAAGAAACAATCAAGTCGCAATTCTTCATGCATTTTATTGTTTCCGACCGGTAAATGGGCTTCAAACCGACCTTAGATAAAAAAATTGAAAACGCGGACAAAAAAACCTGAACAAACATTAAATAAAAACTCGCAAACCCCAAAACTTTATACCAAAAACTTTTGCGAGAAAACCCGAACCTTCTAGCATAAGAATCAGCCTTTTCATAGGGAATATCAACAAGCGGCGGAGTTATCTTATCCAACGGCAGCCCAAGCCTTCTCACACCCTCTATATCGGTGGTGGAAACCGAAACCGAAACATCATCCCCAACAATTTTCCTTATAACATAAACATCGCTAAAAATTAGAGCCTGCGATCCTTTATTGGCCATGTTGCCCACGTGAATTATATGAACCCTAAAGTTCTTCAAACAAGCTCAACTCGACATCTTTCATTAGAATTTTTCCTGACGAGATAGCAGATGAAGGCATTTAAACAGCCCGAAATAAAGCCTAAAAACCGGCAGAGGGACATAAAGCAAAAAATTTCTAAACCTCTTTTTCTTAGAAAAAAGAACACTCCAATAAGCAAAAAAGGTTCCAACAAAACCCCAAAAAGCCAACGAAGATCTAACATTATTTATTTTCGGTACTTTTATTCCAAACTTTGTAAGAAAAGAAAGCCTTGAAGAGAGATTTTCCTTTTTAAAGTTTAAACTAAAGGCCTGTGACTCCTTAACCTTGTTTGGCGAAACTTTAGTAAGCGTCAATTTTGAAACATTCTGCATATTCTTAAGAATTTCCTCCGCCATCTTTGTCCTAACAATTATTATGGATTTGCCCATCTTTTCACGTTTAAACTCAGGAAGCCAAGCATCCCCTACAGAAACATCAGCCAACTCGTTAAAAAGGTCAGAACACATCAAACAACGCAAAGGCGTAAAAAAGAAAGGGGAAAAAATGTTCCAATAAGCGTTCCATCCTTTAACAAACCTAACATTCAAACTTTGACCATTCTTAAGTTGTATCTGCATTGAGCCGGGCCAGCCGGCGCCCCTATAATTGAGCACAGCCACATCCTCATCTTTAAGGCCGAGTTTAGCCAACAAAAAACGTGTGCCATCAAAATTAACAGTGTGTGAGCAGAAAAGACCAATGTGCAAAACAATTTTTTCCCTTAAACTCTCAACATTCACCTCAGCCTTTCTAACACCATGAATCTGACATGGCAAACCAACAAACGCAAACCTCCCATTTTCCTTCAAAACATGCTTCAAAGCCTCATTCGGCGATGTTGGGCAATACTTCGACTTAGAAGCCGAAACAATCTCTTCCCTAGTTTTGGCTATAAATGACTCCGGCATTAGAGGGTTATCCGCCCTCATCCTCGTGACAACAGCGCCATCAATGATACCTTGCTCTAAAGCGAAAAGTAGAAGTTGTGTCACAACCCCGCCGGAAGCCGAATTAAAACGCACATCATAATCGTTTGAATGCCCAACAAAACAGGCTAAGAAATTCCCAAGGTGATTATCCCCAGACTGGACGCCAAAAAACTCGGAGTTTAATTCTTCAAAATCAATAGCCCGGCCAGGGCAGCATTTCACACATAACCCGCAACCACTACATTTTTTCTCATCAATTATTGGAAGAATAAGTCCGGCCTTAACATGCATTTTTGCCGCATCGACAGGACATACGCCTACACAAGTACCACAACCAGTGCAGAGGCCATCTTCAACAACTTTTCTAATATTATCCAAAATCATCTCTCAAGCATGTTTATAAAAAGGCTTCCAATAAGTGGTTCTATCTCCCCTAAGGTAATCCACAAACCCTAATAGAATTCCCCTTGCCCAATAATAGCCTTTCCTACCGGATAACATTAAGAGGGGTGAGATAAAAGGCAAAGCCGTATAGAAGAGCTTGACGAGAATGGGCGGCCTACACTTAGAGAGCGCCTGATATATACCGCCAGCTGTTCTACGCTTGTAGACTTCCTCTTGCTCCGCATAAACCGTCCTTTCAGTTACAACGAAACATTTTTCACAGAAGGCTATTTTTCCACCCTTCTCCAAAACTTTGAAGAGAATGTAGGAGTCCTCAGCCTTACACCCCTCTAACGGACTTATCCCCATAAGAAAATCCCGCTTAATAAGCATAAGCTCCCCGCTAGCCGCTATGGGTATTCGCCTCCTTATAGCATCCAAAATAGCGTAAAACATTGTCTGGGGACCGCTCTTAACGGAAACCTTAGCAAAAACTAAATCAGCCCAACTCATCATTTGAAGGGCTTCATCAAAATTGTGGATTTCTGCATCCACATCATTAAGGGCTACGACATCCACATCTTCAGGAACAAACTTCAAACCAAAATTTATGGCATCATACTTACCCCTAGGCGCCCTATAAACAACATTAGGATGGTTCACCCTCTCCCCACAAACAACCACGTAAGGATACCCCAAACTATCCAGCTCAGAAAGCTTCCTATCCAAAAGCGAAGCATCCCTAGCCAAAACTAAAAAGAAAACCCTCAACCTAAACACCATCACAAACATAAGACAGCTTTACCGCAACAAACCACAATTGAAAACAGAAAAGGCCAAGGCTAGAAACAAAGCATCAGCAAAAACCAAGCTGATCCAAATGTTGTTGTTTTTGCAGAAAAACACAACAACACAAAAGCACAAATCTTTCAGCAATAAATTTTATCCTAATCTTCTAAAAGTGTTTGAGGCCTTCGCGAAATTCTTAACAAGCCAGCTGCTAGACTGAACTTTTCCGCCTCCCACACCATAAACAATCTTTATCCCCAACCTCTCACAAAGCTCAACCTCTGAACGCGGCATATTTTCAGGTGTTCTGTCGCCTCCCTTAGCAAATATTTGAGGTCTAACTTTTTGTAACACTTCGGTGGTTGTTAAGTCGCATGACGGCCCACAAACAACAACTTCGTCAACATATTTTATTGCCTCAAGTAATGCAAGCCTATCTTCAAGGGGCATAAAGCAGTAGCCCTTCTTTTTAACACAACACTCATCCCTATGAATTGTAACTACAAGCCAGTCTCCAAGCTTTTTTGCCTCTCGGAGATAAGCTATATGCCCCCTATGAGGAGGATCGAAAAACCCGGAAGCCAATACAATTTTGCGTACCATAATAAGGCACTCTACTAAACTGAAATATACATTTTGTGTATTTTAACTTGTCAAATGCTTTCAAGCAAAATCCTTTTCAGAATGGTAAAGCCGTGCTTGGGCTTAAGCTTCTTCTCGCCAATCCTAGGCCTATAATAAATTGGGATTTCCACTATGCGGTAGCCTTTCCTCTCCACAAGATGGTTAAGCTCAACCTCTACGTCAAAACCCTTCGACTTCGGTTCCCAGTCCCTAACTATCTCCCATCTAACTACCCTAAGCCCTGTAAGCGGATCCCGCATGTCAACGCCGTTCAAAAGGTTGTGGGTCAACGCCAAAAGCCTATTACCCAAATAAAGCATGTTACGCATAGACTTCAATTTGAAATGACTGTTAAACCGGTTACCGCAGACCATCCCAACATCAGGATTTTCATCCAAAATCCTAATCATCCTCGGAATAAATTCAGCCGGATAAGTATAGTCAGCGTCGGTGAAAACCACATAG
>JAWAZO010000059.1:0-6122 GCA_038817565.1 Bathyarchaeia archaeon | reverse complement strand
CTAACAGATTTTCGCCTTAGTTTAAGCCCCCGCGAATTTTCTGCAATTGTTTTGCAATCTTTTTAAGCAGCTGATTTTTCGGCTCCTTTTTAATGACCAAGAGCATGCCGGTTTTAAGCCAAGGCATTTTCGGGTAAATTGCATCTGCCACAAACTCACATTTGAAACCAATCTTTTCCACGGCTTCTTTAAGCTCCGTGATTTTCGGAGAAGGTACCGCTAAAATCTTCGGCACTTTTCTTCCCTCTCCCCTGGTTTTTGTCGAATCAAAATACGCTGGCCATAAGACAACCTTATCTTGTTTGCGCATTCCAACCCTCCTTATTTATGTGCGTAATATGCTGTGATTTTGGTGTTAACAGTGTCTATTCTCACGAAACCAAATCTCTCAAACTGAACCATATCGTTTGGCTTTAAGTCTTTACATGCTTTTTCGGCCACTCCATCAGTTATAGTGGCGTCTGGCATCACAACTTGACATGGCATATCCATCCCTATAGGTACCCAATGAATTAGAGGTGCCTCAGCCTTTCTAGCTTCTTCGTAAGACTCGCTCTCAAAAGTAGCTTCAACAGAGTAGGCTTCAACCTGCTCGACTCTAATGTTGAACAACTCCATAAGCCGAACAATCTTTTCGACAGCTAAAACCTTCAAATCCATTTTTGAAATCCAAAATAGGGCTTCACCATTAGGCTCAGAGGGTGTTATAACGTACTCTTTGAAGCCTCTTTCAGGGTATTCTGGATGTAGACGAAGTTTAACCGTAAATGTTCGCGGAATATGCTTAACCAAAAGCTGAATTGGGTTTGGCACAAAAAAGTACCTATTCACTTTTGGGTCTAGGATTTTGCGATTGTAAGCGTAAAGGTTCTCCCAGCTTAAAACAACGTCCGAAGTTTTTGGACCGACATCAATTATAAGCTTCTTGATGGCCGCCGGGGTTATCCCACGCTTTCTTAACGCTGCAAACGTTGCCAGTCTAGGGTCATCCCATCCCTTGTATAGACCTTCTCTTATCCCTTGGACAATTTTTGACTTGCTCAAATATGCGCCCTTAATTTTTAGTCTGCCATAATGAATTGCCTCTGGATAACGCCAACCCAGATGCTTATACATGTACTCTTGTCGGACCATGTTAGTCAAGTGTTCCTTGCCCCGAATTATATGGGTTACACCCATCAAATGGTCATCCAATCCGCATGCAAAATTGTAAAGTGGCCAGACACGATATTTTGTTCCGACCCTTGGGTGTGGATATTGCTCAATGTCTATTATGCGGAGGGCTGGCCAATCTCTAACAGCCGGGTTTGGATGAGTCAAATCTGTTTTTATGCGTACTACAGCTTCACCCTCTTTGTATGCACCTTCAAGCATACGATCCCATCTCTCAAGGTGCTCCTCCGGTGGTAGGTCACGGCATGGACAAGGCTTTTGGGCTAGCACTTTTTCTCTAAAAGCTTGCGGTTGGCACGTGCAAACGTAGGCATTTCCATCTCCAAGCAGTCGTTTTGCATACTCATAATATATAGGGACTCTGTCGCTTTGGATGTATTCCTCATCCGGTCTGCATCCAAGCCATTCAAGGTC
This sequence comes from Bathyarchaeia archaeon, assembly GCA_038817565.1. Classification (GTDB taxonomy): domain Archaea; phylum Thermoproteota; class Bathyarchaeia; order Bathyarchaeales; family Bathycorpusculaceae; genus JAGTQI01. The sequence continues at coordinate 4,535 of JAWAZO010000059.1, read as the reverse complement.
TTCTCTAATTCTATCATAAAACTCCAGAACAGGCCTTTTCAATTTGGGATCTGTATCTTCAAAACGTAAAATGAACTTGCCATTATACATGCGTGCATATTCATGGCATAACACTATGGCTCTGGCAGAGCCTAAATGAAGGACGCAGTCAGGATTCGGCGAGAAACGTGTGACAATTTTATGATATTTGTCAGCGTTTGGTAATGGAGGAAGCCTCTTCTCTTCCTCTTCTTCAACCTTCTCTTTTGCAAAGATTTCCGGCCACTTTTCTTTCACAATGCGCATTTGTTCATTTAATGGGAAACTATTAATTTCATCAACAATCTCTTTTATTATGCCGGTTAACTCCCTCGCCTTAGCTCGCAACTCTGGTCTTTCAGCTAAAACCTTTCCCACAACAGGTCCTGTCTGAGCTTTTCCATCGTGTTTTATGGCGTTTAATAAGGCAAACTTTCGAATAATTTCCCTTAATTCTGCGTCCTCTCTAATCTCGTTCAAGGTTCAGCACGCGCTTCAAATCTTTCTCTCAATAAGGAATCTCGCAAAGGCGTTTAACTTTTCTTTGGCCTTCGATTCTGGAAGAAGCTTTTCCACCTCTTTCCAGCTTTCTTCAACAATTCTTCTGGCAAAATTTTTCGCATATTCAATTGAGCCGTACTTTTGCATTATTGCTATTGCCTCATCCCTCAGCTTTTGGTCTGAAGTATGCATCCTTAAAATCTCAATAAGCCTTTTTCTGTCCTTATCGTCTGCAGCCTTTAACGTATGAATCACTATGAGGGTGCGTTTTCCCTCCGTTATATCTTGTCCCTTTCCACCTTTTTTCTCAGCAAACTCCTCTCCAGTCAAATCCAGCACGTCATCTTGTATCTGGAAGGCCACACCGATGTTTTCTGCAAAGCGTCCAAGCTTATCAACAAGCTCGTCTGAGGCATCGGCCAATACAGCGGCAATTTTGGCCGCCATTCTAGCCAAGGTTCCAGTTTTGTAAGCGCACATTTGCAAATAGTTTTCTTCCCCTAACTGGTCGGCATCCGCCAGACCTTTGTGCCAAGCTATATCCATGGCTTGTCCTAGGCTTAAGTTTATCATCTCTTGCACGTAAATTTCATAAATTTTCACAAGTTTCTCAGAGCCCAGTTTTTCACGTTTTTCCATCAATGGCAAAAGTGGAAGATAATACATGGTGTTGCCAGCGTTTATGGCTATGTCTAAGCCATAAATTTTGTAGGTGCATGGCTTACCTCTGCGGAATTCAGAGGCGTCTTCAATGTCGTCTATCATTAGGGTTCCGTTATGCACAACCTCGGGAATTATGGCATAATCCACATAATCTTCCGGATTTTTGCCCAAGGCCTCACATATAAGTAGGAAAAGGACTGGGCGCCACCTCTTTCCACCTCTATCCAGAAACTCCCAAATTGGCTCGGCCACAGCCCTATTTATTGCTTCAATGTTATATGCATACCTCGGCGGGCTAACTTTAAAGATGACGGCATTTTCTGAGAAAATTCTCGGGATATATTTTTCAATAGCCTTATTTATAATGGCTACCTTTTCTTCAAGAAGTTTCTCGACGTCCAAGTTAGTTCTCACCTCTTCTTGCATAAACTTCTATGTCAAAGCCTCTTAACCTCAGCCATTCAGCTGTTTTCCCGGTTATTATAAGAGGTGTTTTATGTAGTTGTTGGGTGTTTTCAGCTCCAACGAGGAACATGGTGTTTCTAAGCTCTTCTATCAATATGCGTATAACTTTTCGTGTTTGTTTAACACCCACAACAGCTGCCTGTAAGATTGGTTGTGCAAGAGCTGCGAGGCTTGCTCCCAAGGCTATGGCTTTTGCTGCATCTAATCCACTTCTTATTCCGCCAGAAGCTATAATCGGAATGTTGACCGTCTGTGCGACCTCAACTACACTTATAGCTGTTGGTATCCCCCAGTCCCAAAAAACTTCGCCAAGTCTGCGGTTGTAAGCGTTTTTTCTGCCTTTTGCCCTGAAATATTCCACAGCAGCAAAGCTCGTGCCGCCGGCACCGCTCACATCAATGCCCTTTACACCAGCAGCTTCAAGCTTTTTTGCTTCTTCAGCGGCTATACCCGCCCCTGTCTCTTTTACAATAACTGGCTTGTCGAGTTCTTTGGCAATTTCACTTATCTTTTCGAGAACCCCTTTGAAGCTTGTTTCGCCTTCCGGCTGCACCGCTTCTTGGAGCGGGTTTAAGTGTATGGCTAGGGCGTCAGCGTTAATCATTTCTATGGCCTTTTTCGCTTCTTTAACGTTGTATCCCTTGACAAGTTGGATTCCACCGATGTTTGCCAGTAAAAAGGCTGTGGGCGCCTTTTTCCTAACTATTGCAAAGGTTTTCTCAAGTCTCCGATCTTCTAACGCTGCCCTCTGGCTTCCGACACCCATTCCAAGCCCAAATTCTTCAACAACGGTGGCTATTGTTGCGTTAATTTTCCTAGCTTCGCTTGTTCCGCCAGTTATGGCGCTAACTATTATCGGTGCGGAAAATTTGTGATTAAATGCCGTTGTTGAAAGATTTATCTTGTCCTTATCTATTTCCGGCAAGGCTTTGTGAACGAGATGTATGTCTTCAAACCCTGTTGTAATATTTTTTGCTTGGACATTGCATGTTGTTGCTATGCGGATGTGGTCTGCTTTACGTTTTTTGGTTTTTTCAGCCAAACCTATTCCTTCTCTATAAATGTGCCCTTGACACGCTCTCCTTTAAGGGCCTTATAGATATATTTGGGCTTCGTGGCGTTAACTATTAAAACTGGAATGCCGCGTTCTATTGCTGGTATAAGCTCAGCAATTTTATTTGCCATTCCACCAGTCACATCACATGCTTTTGAACTGCCCAAAAGTTTTTGAATATTTTTAAGTTCATCCAAAGTTAAGCGGTCGAACATTTTGGCTTTCGCATCTGTCTTTGGGTCAGCATCATATAACCCATCCACATCAACGCCTATTATAATGTTTTTTGCGTTAAACCGCATGGCTAAGAATGCGACGAGCTGATCTCCAGACAATATCGTGAAGCCTAACTTTGTATCAAAAATGGCGTCTCCGTAAAGGACTGGAATAAATCCCATTTTCATGAGCTGTTTTAGGGGAGAATCTTCAAAGCATATTATTCTGCCATTCTGTGTCATAATACATGAAGAAGGCGTGATGCTCACCGCTGGAATCCCACGCCATATTAAAGCATCCATGAAAAGTCCATTAAGCACGGTCATGACGTGGTGGGTTTCTGCAAACCCTATTATTTGGGACTCTTCTCTGAATCCCTCTTTTATGGCATGCTTTTGCGCCACGGGGTGACCAAAACTTCCGCCGCCATGCACGATTATTAGGTTTTTTGTGTTTGCTTCCACTATTTCGTCTGCTATCCGGCTTATGGCTTCCATTTGAACGCCGAGCTCTTTGCTTTTATCCGTTATAACGGAGCCACCTATCTTTAGGACGGTGGGTCTAGGCTGACTCAATTTTAACCCCCTCATCTGTTTTTCTTGCTATGAAAGCGTTTCCCCCGGCCCTCTGAACAGCCTCTAAAACATTTTTAACTCTATCTCTGCTTGCAAGGGCTATCATGCACCCGCCGCCTCCTGCACCGGTTAGTTTTGCGCCTAATGCTCCAGCCTTACGGGCGGCGTTAATAAGCCACTCTAAAGACTCGTCTGAAACTCCTAATCCATAAAGCAATGCATGGTTTATATTCATCAATTCCCCAAGGGTTTCCAAGTCGCCTTCCTTTAAGGCTTCAATAGCCCTTAAAACTATTTCACGAGCAACCTTCATCATAGGCTCAACGATCTGTGGATAACGGTCCTTTAAACTTCGGACCTTTGCAACTTGGCTTCGCGTTGATCTTTCAACACCAGTATTACCAATAACAAGCGGTATGTCCACCTTAACGTTGAGCGGCCTAAATCCCGTGTCTATCTGGAAAAGCAGGGCGCCTCCGAAAGTTGATATTGCGGGGTCAACTCCGGATGGTGTGCCATGCATAATTTTTTCGGCCTCATAGGCTATTCGAAAAACATCCTCCTTCGACATCTTCACGTTTAGTAAGGCACTAACGGCTGCCGCCACAGCAACAGCCACAGCTGCTGAAGACCCTAAGCCAGCGGCCACGGGAACTGTTGAGTTAACCTCTATGTTTAAGCCCACTTTCTTGCCTGAAATCTCTAGAACCTTTTCCACAGCGCATTTCAGCGGCTCAAGCTTCATTTTCGCCTCTTTTAGACTTCCTTCTTCAACCTTAAAGTTTCCATTTTCAAAAGACCCGGCAACGTTTAAGTTTAATGAGCGTAGGAAAAGTTTCCTATCGTTGCGTAGTTCAGCTTTCGCGTAGGCTCTTTTGTCTATGGCTAGGACTATGGCTGGTTCACCATAGACGACGAAGTGTTCTCCGAAAAGTATTATTTTCGCGGGAGCCGAAGCAATAACTCCCATCCTAAACCACTATTTTGTGAATTGAACAGCGGCGTACCCAACAACAGCTGTGTAGTCGCCAGTAACATCTCCA
>JAWAZO010000058.1:0-6303 GCA_038817565.1 Bathyarchaeia archaeon | reverse complement strand
TTTACTTCTAGTTTGCAAATAAGGAATGGACGATCATATGTCAAGTCAAACGGCTAGAGAATTCCGCCACATACTAAGGATAACAGACACGGACGTAGATGGCACTCTGAAGGCACCCTACGCCTTAAGAAAAATTAAGGGCATAAGCCTGAACCTGGCCAACGCCATACTCAAAAAGGCTGGAATAGATCCAAACATGAGGGCAGGCTTCCTAACAGAAGCGGAAGTCGAAAGAATAGAGGAAATAACTAAAGAACCAACAAAATATGGTCTTCCAAACTGGCTCTTGAACAGGCGGAAGGATTTGGAAACTGGAAGAGACATGCACCTAATAAGCGCAGACCTAATCCTTAGAACAAAAATGGACATAGAAAAAATGAAGGAACTGAAGTCTTGGCGTGGATACAGACACGCTTATGGATTAAAGGTTAGAGGGCAAAGAACACGAACAACGGGGAGGACAGGAAAAGCCGTTGGAGTTAAAAAGAAGGCTGCCGCAAAACCTGGAGGCGGTGGCAAGTAGCCATGGGAGACCCTAAAAAACAGAAAAAGAAGTACGAAACACCACGTTTCCCATGGCGGACGGATGTTCTTCAAGAAGAGCTTAAGCTTTTGGGACAGTATGGCCTGCGGAATAAGCGTGAATTGTGGCGCCACAAAACTATGCTTTCAAAATTTAGGGGTATAGCCCGCTCCCTAATAGGAAAGGCGCCAGAAGAAAGGAGGAAAATGGAAGAAGAACTTCTATCCCGTCTAAAGAAGCTTGGAATAATCCACGAAACAGCAGTTTTAGACGACGTCTTGGACCTAACGGTTGAGGATATACTTGAAAGGCGTCTTCAAACAATAGTCTTCAGAAAAGGACTAGCCAAATCAATTTATCAGGCTAGGCAGCTAATAACCCATGGACACATAGTAATAGGCGACCAACGTGTAACAGTTCCAAGCTACTTGGTAACAAGAGAAGAGGAGGAGAAAATAGCTTATGCGCCGGATAGCCCCCTCGCAAATCCAAGCCACCCAACACGCCAAATGATAGCTGTCGCCACCACGACGCAAGCTGGAAAGAAAATTGGAAGGGGGAGGAGTGAAGAATAAATGAGCAGCAGCACAAGCGGAACGACCACGGCAAAAAAGACTGAAAAATGGGGCGTGGTTCACATATATAGCTCCTACAACAACACAATAGTCCACATAACAGACCTTTCAGGAGCAGAAACCATAGCTAGAACTTCAGGTGGGATGTTCGTCAAAGCCGACAGGCTAGAGTCGTCGCCATACGCAGCCATGAGAGCGGCCTCTGCCGCAGCAGAAATAGCTAAAGACAAGGGAATAACAGCCATTCACATAAAAGTTAGAGCCCCTGGTGGACCGGGACCAAGAACGCCGGGGCCAGGCGCTCAAGCAGCCATAAGAGCCTTAGCCAGAGCAGGGTTCCGCATAGGCAGAATAGAGGAAGTCACTCCCATACCGCATGACGGCACACGTAGACCAGGCGGGAGAAGGGGAAGAAGAGTCTAACATTTTCTTTTTGATGATTGTTGATATAACACCTTTTATAGGCTAAGAGTCAGAATTAAAGGTTGGTGGAACATTGGGTTATTTAGCCGTATGGAAAGTCTTAGAAGAGATGATTACGGACTTAAAGAAAAAGGGCGTAACGGTTCCAGCAAACATCATTAACGATTTGAAATACGCAAGAACTCTAATCAACGTTTTGAAGGCTGACCCCACACGTCTTGAAACAAGCCAAAAAATTGAGGAATACCTAAACAACGTTGAAGCTTACCTTATATCAGAGGGACAAACGCTTGGAGACAAATATGTTGAAGAATGGGTTAAAAGGCTTGAGGAGGCGAGCAGAAAAGTTTTTGAAGAAGAAGTGGAAACCCGCTTTGTCCCTGGACTACCGAGAGAACAACGTTGGATACGTGTCAAACCTTCAGAAGAAATGCCCATAGAGGACTTGAAGGATTTGGCCGGCAAATTAAACCTTTCATTTGAGGTGCAAAGCGACGGTTGCTTACTTGTTTACGGCGAAGATGAACGACTCAAAGATTTTGTCAAGAAAATGGCTACAAAATATGGTTTTAAGCTTGAAAAGTAGCGTTAAAAAGTGCATAACCGTTAAAACATGAAAATGCAAACTTTTATAGCGAAACGGCACAGAAATCACTCAAAACATAATGCTCACGGTTTCATTTAGAGGTGAGGGCCTAATTTAATGCCCTATATCAAAAAAATAGAAGTTAAAGGGTTCAAATCCTTCGGGCAGACAGCAAAAATAGTCCTAGATAAGGGCTTCACAGCTATAACAGGCCCAAATGGAAGTGGGAAAACAAACATTGTTGACGCCGTTTTGTTTGCTCTGGGCGAATTAAGCACTAAGCGACTGAGAGCTGAAAACGCTGCTAAACTAATTTTCCACGGCTCAGAGAAAGCCGGGCTGGAAAGGGCTAGAATGGCTAAGGTAGTTATACAGTTTGACAATTCTGATGGACGTATACCTGTTGACACGGCAACTGTCACGATATCCCGCGAAGTCTACAGAAATGGGCAGTCTGTTTATAGGCTTAACGGAAGGCGAATATCAAGAGTTCACATAATGGAAATACTCTCCATGGCTGGTATAAGCTCCACCAGCCAAAACATAGTATTGCAAGGCACCATAACCCGCCTAACAGATATCTCCCCGATGGAAAGGCGGAAAATAATCGAAGACCTTGTGGGAATAGCCCAATACGACGCAGAAAAAGCCGAGGCTGAAGAGAAGCTTAGAGCCGCAGACATTTCCATACGCACAGCTATGGGAAGAATAGAGGAAGTGCAAAGACGCGTTGAAGACTTGGAGAGGGAACGCAACGAACTGTTACGATACAACTTCCTAAAAAACGAGATTAAAAAGTTTGAGGCCGTCAAACTCTCCCACGATATTGCACAAATACAAGAAAAAATCAAGCAGGACTCCATTCAAGCAGAGAAAATCAAAAATAGACTGGACAAAATTAGGGCGCTCCGCGACCAGTACAGGCAGAGGCGAAGAGAAATAGAGGGTGAATGGCGAAAATTAAGCTCGGAAATAGTGGAAGAAGGTGGTTCGCAGGTTTTTAGGGTTCAAATGAAAATAGGCGAGCTGAAATCGAAGCTTACAGAACTAGCCACGAAAATAAGTTCTGGAAAGGCAAGTCTAGAAGGACTGAAAAAGGTTAGGGAGAACAGCCTCCAACAATATCAGTCCATAAGGAACGAAATCCGCGAAAACCGACTAAAGATTAGGCGGTTAAGAAGCGAATACGAACGCATAATGAGCCAGATTACTTCTAAACAAGCGGAGCATGATGCCCTTGCGCAGGAGGCTGCCCAACTTTGGGAGAGCATTGGTGAAAACAGCAAGAAAATACGGGAAATAGAGCTTCAACTTGACAAGGATTATAAGCGATTGGCATTTTTAAGGTCTGAACACGCCAAAAGCCAAACAGCCATCAAAATCCGAGAAAGAAGACTTAAGGACTTAAACGAGCGGAAAGAAAGGTTTGCCTCAACCTTGGGTGAGCTTGGGAAATCCTTGGCAGAGCTAATAAAAGTTCAGAAGGAACAAAAAACACAGCTTAAAAATTTGGAGCGCATGCTGGAGCGCCGCATAGCCCAAAAAGAAGCTATAGAAAGGGAAATAGCAGATGCTGGAAAAATAGCCGAATCAGCCCGTGAAGCGGTTGTGGAGTTTGCAACACAGAGGGAACTTGCAGAAGCCGTTGCGGCGGAAGAAAAAGCCCTAAAAAGCATAGAGGAGCTTGGTGAATTAGGCGTTATTCAAGGCGTTTACGGGCGTCTACGAAACCTAATCAAAATTGATAAAGCTTATGAGCAGGCGATTGAAGTTGCGGCTGGAGGATGGCTAGACGCCCTAGTTGTTAAGGACTTAGATGCAGCTTTCACTTGCACAGAAACTTTGCGAAGAATGAAGCTTGGAAGGATAAAGATAATTCCATTAGAAGCGGTTTCAACCTCAAAACCGGTAAAAGTTCCAGAGGGCGAGAATGTTAGTGGTGCAGCCTTCTCCTTTGTAAAGTGTGCCAAACAGTATGAACCGGCTGTTTACTTTGTTTTTGGCGATACCCTCGTTGTTCCAGAAGATAAAACAGCCTTCGAGCTTTCAAGCAGAGGTTACCGTGTAGTAACAGTGAATGGCGACCTATTCGAGCCGGGCGGCGCTTTAGAAAGCGGTTATTACCGTGCCCCCATAGATTTTTCCGCCATAATACCAAGCGAGGCGGCGATAAAAAGCTTAGACGAAGCCGTTAGAGCTTTACAGCAGCACCTTTCCAGACGTAGAAACGACATAGCATCCCTTGAGGAGGAAATAGACAGAACTCGCGTTGAAATTGCCCGCCTATCAGAAGCCATTACAACACTTGACAGAGAAATTGCCCGCGTGAAAAGAAGCATAAAAAGAACAAAATCCAACGTTCGAAGAATAGAGTCTAACATAAAACGTATTGAAGGCGAGATTGAGGCTGAAAAGGCGAAAATATGGACTTATAGGGCTGAAAGGAGCACACTGCAAAAGGAGATACGCAAACTTCAAGGCGAGTTGACTAGCTTAAGACGGAAGGTTGACCCCGCAAACATTCAAGAGATGGAAGTTAAACGCGAAAAGCTGGCAGAAGAGATAAACACCTTAAGACAGAAGCTTGGAGCTGTACAAACAGAAATTTCAACGCTTCAGTCGCAGTTTGACAACGTTTTAAGAGTAGGCTACAAAAACGCCAAAATCCAGCTTTCAAAGGTTGAACAGCAACTACGAAAAGTTGAAGATGAGGTTGAGGAGGCCCTTCAAGAAAGGGAAAAATTAAAGCAGGAATTGGCGGAACTGGAGAAAAGCCGTATTGAGCTCTCCCAAACTGTTTTATCGGCAAAGGAGGAGGCTCAAAAATTCTCAAGCCAGATAGACGAAATAGACAAAGAGCTTCGCAAGATCGAAGCTGAATATGAGGAAACCGACCGACTATTAAACCAGTACCAGCTGAACATCCAAACGTCTATGATACAGCTTGCGCAGTGGCAAAACCAGCTTAGACAGTTTGGCTATGAAAAGCCTTTAGAAGTTACAGCAAAAGAGGTTGAGGAGGCGGAAGCCTCATTAAAAATGCTTCGATTCGAGCTTGAGAGAATAAGTGGCGTTAACCAACTAGCCCTCTCCCACTATGCTGAGCAAATCTCCCGCTACAAAGAGCTCTCCTTAAGGATGAATGAACTTGAAAGAGAGAAGCAAGCCATCCTAAAGTTCATGGAAGAAATCGAAAATAAAAAGCAAAAAGTGTTCACGGAAGCCTTTGAAAGGATAAACCAGAATCTGCAGAAATACTTCTCCAAACTCACCGGTGGCGGGGCAGCCACCCTAATTTTAGAGAATCCAGAAGAACCTTTCTCTGGAGGCATAGATATGATAGTTCAGTTTCCCAACAAACCATCCATCGTGGTTAGCGGTGCAAGTGGTGGTGAACGTTCAGTGGCAGCTGTAGCCTTCCTATTTGCCATAAAAGACCTTACACCAGCATCCTTCTACATATTGGACGAGATTGACGCGCATTTAGACGCCTTCCACGTGTCAAAATTAGCCGATGTTTTACTAGAAGAATCTGAAAAAGCCCAATTTATCGTCATCACGTTAAAACCTGAAATGGTTAACAAAGCCCAAAAAGTTTACGGAGTTTACGGGCGCAACGGCGTCTCATATGTTGTTTCAGCCAAGTTCCTAGAGGTGCCAAGCTAGAATGGCTGCAACCACAAAGCCCTTCTACCTCCGCCCACCGTGGAACATCCTCTTCGAGTTCCACAAACTTGAGAAGCTTTCCCCTTGGAACATAAACATAGCATACCTACTAACGACCTTCCTTGAAGAGATGGAGAAAACAGGGCGTGTGGATTTTAGGGCTTCAGGTGTCGCCCTAGACTCCTCAGCCCTAATATATTTAATGAAATCTAAGCTACTCCTAAAACTTGAGGAGCCACCACCACCGCCTAAGGCTCCATTGGACTTCATTCCTCCACCACTTTTTCTGCCGCTTAGACATGAGTTGACCTCAACAACAATACGACACTTACTGGAAGTTTTGGATGATGTTTTAAAGGGTGAGGCGCTCTTTCGACTAGAAAAGTCCCCCGCCGAACCTATTCTACCCACTCCATCCGAAATTTTCCCACAAATAGACTACTACCTCATGGAAATCGAACTTCAAATGGAAAGGCTCTACAAGTCCCTCTCAGAGACGGTGAAAGGCGCTGGAATAATACAGTTCTCAA
>JAWAZO010000057.1:0-6367 GCA_038817565.1 Bathyarchaeia archaeon | reverse complement strand
ATTCCTAAGGGCAATAGAGCCTATACCAAAAACTCCAGAAGCTGAAACAAAATAGTCCCACCAGCGGACAGGGAGAAAAGCAAATGTCAATGGTTAAGCCGCCAACTCTAAAAGAGCTGATAGAAACTTACGGCTCACAGAAGGAGGCTGTCCTCCGCCTAATTGAGGCTGGCTTTTCCCCAGAACAGATAGAATGGCGAACAGGCATACCATACTACCTCATACGCCTGTACATGGAAGGAAAAGAGACGAAAAGAGACAAACCCTTCTCAAAAATAGTTGAGGTTTACGAGCGACTGGCGGTGCTCCGCGGGAAAAAGGGGAAGGAAACAGAGCTAGCCAAATTCTTTCAAACGGCGGGGCTCCCCCTTGAGGTTAAGGCACGTCTAGCCCTGGGAATAATAACCGATGAAAGCCTAAGAGTTGGACCAGGCTTGGTGGAGAGAAGCCTAAGCCTAGCCACCGGCGTTTCGAAAAGCGAAGTTAGGAAACTCCTCATAGATTATGGGGAACATGGCGAAGTAGCTTACCTCCTCAAAAAGCCTTCAGAGCCAAAGCTATCAGTTAGCGAGGTTTATGAGGCAATAAGGCTTCTTCCAAAATTGAAAGGCGTTAAGGAACGCGAACTTTACGTCGCAAGCCTGTTGCGGGCTGCAACACCACAAGAGGCAAAATACATTGTCAGGCTTCTTTTAGGCGATTTGAAGCTTGGCTATTATGCCAGCACTGTCATGAGGGCTGCGGCAAGAGCCTACCAAGTTCCAGTGGAGCTTATTCAAAATGCATGCGCCATAATGGGCATAGCTGAAGGGATAAGCCTTGCCTCCGAGGGGCTGCCAAAACTGGCAGAGGTGAAAATGCGTCCTGGACAGTTCATAAGGCCCCAACTAGCTCACCTATATGAGCCTGACAAAGTTGTTTATCCGGTTAGGGCCGAATACAAGATTGATGGAAGTCGCCTCCAAATCCACAAGTGGGGAACCCAAACATGGATTTTTTCAAGACGAGGGGTTGAAAAGTCCCAAACTCTCCCAGAAATTGTTGAAATAGCAAAGAAGTTTAATGCCCAAAGCTGCATTGTGGATGGCGAAGTCCTAGCCGTAGACCCAGACGGCAATCCGTTACCATTCCAAGTCATGCTTGAAAGAACAGTGCCGAGGGAACTAACACCAGAAGAGCTTGCGGAAAGGATGGAGAAAGTCCGCGTTACATACAGAGCCTTTGACATCCTCTTCCTAAACGGGCGGGAACTCATAGGCCTGCCACTTTCTGAAAGACGCAAATACCTAGTAGAGGTCGTCCCACCAGAATATTTGGCAGAGGGTGTTGAATGCCGAAACGAAGTTGAATTGATGCGTTTCTATGACGAAGCCCTAAAGAAGGGTTTTGAAGGAATAGTCGTGAAAGATTTAAGCTCTCCGTATGAGGTTGGACAGCGCACCTACACGTGGCTTAAGTTGAAGCCGGAACGCGACACAATAGACTGCACAATAGTAAAAGCTCTATACGGGAAAGGGAGACGTGCAGGCCTATACTCGTCCTTTCTGCTGGCGGTCCGCGACCCAAAAGAGAAGAAACTTTACACCATTGGGAAAGTCTCTAACCTACCGGAACAAACCATGGATGCTCTTGCAACGGTTATTGAAAGGACAAAAACAGGCGAGGATGAGGAAGGCGTATTCGTAAAGCCAACAGTTGTCGTGGAAGTAACATACCAGGAGATTCAAGAAACAGACGAGTACACCAGCGGCTACGCCCTAAGAGTGCCAAAAATCGTCCGCTTCAGAACCGACAAAACCATAGAGGAAATAGACACCATCGAGAAGTTAAAGAAACTTTACGAACTGCAATATGAACGCTACCCAACACAGTCCATTTAAGAAATCGTCAACCAAAATTCCGTCTTCATAAAAGTCGCCTTACTGAAAGATGTTGAGGGACAATATCAACGTTTGCCTTACTCCGCTTTTGATGATGGCGAAGCCCTATGGCTATTTCTATGAACTCCTTTAGGGTTTGGTTTGCAAACTCCCAAGTCGGTCTTCCGTAGATCAGCCCGGTGCACGTGGAATCAGCATATACGTATAGTGTTTTTCCGCCGTAATGGTATAGGGCCTCTTTTGAGTATCCAAATTTTGGAGTGACCAAAATTTTGAAGGGCCAGAGTTTGCATGCCGTTGGCTTCATATGTTGTAGCCCACATAGATGCATATCCGCCATTTTATAGAGGAATACGCATGAACCGTCGCTTTTCCTCCGCAAGTATAACTTGTTTAAGCCTGTAGCTGTTGTCTCCACACCATAATTTTTGACTATGTTAAGCCATTCTTGAAAGTTTAGAACTACACTGTAGGCTTTGCAGCATAGGCCGCACAGGTTGCATCTCCAGTCTGCAATGTACTGCCAAGGGACGAATAGCATTTCTCTGCCTTGCCTCTATGTTTTTCTAAAATTTTGAATGCTTAGATTAAAAGTTTATTTTAAGGGGGTTAGACTTGCAATCCTTGAAGAATCTGGAAGTGACTAGACTTTCTTGTATAAGTAAATTGTGTGGGATGGATACCCAAGCTTGGGATTTTCGCAGAAGTTTTCCACTTTTAATGGTCTCCACCCCACAATTTCGTAGTCATGAGAAACCACACGGGCCCCTGGCTTAAGCTCAGCCTCAAGTTTCGGCTTTATCTTTTCATTGGCGCTTGTGGTTAGATATAGGAATACAACATCAGCCGATGAGAGGTCAACGTTGAACATGTCGCCGTTAACTATGGTCACTCTGTCTTGGAGGCCTTCCTCATAAACTGTGCTTAGTGCTCTTTTTGCAAGGTCTTCCCGTAACTCTACGCCAACAGCCCTTGCGCCAAACTCCTTAGCCGCCATTATCACAGTTCTACCATCCCCGGCGCCCAGGTCGAAGAAAACTTCGCCGGGTTTCAGCTGTGCCAAAATAAGCATGTGGCGGACGACTGGAAGTGGTGTTGGAACATACGGGGCTATGAACAGAGGACATGCCTCCACTTTGGTTTTTACCGACACTCTATTCTTTTAAAGATTTTCCTTTGCTAAGCCACGTATGTAGCTCTCTTGGGTGTCGGACGTCTGGATTCCCCGCATTTCATGGCGCTTTGAGCGCATAACTCTAAATATTTCTCCTCGTCTCCGGTGCCCACAGCCTCAGCTGCCTTACGGCAAAGCTCGCTCGGTTCCTCGCATCCTTCCTCCTTACATAAACCTGAAATGTATAGGCATATTTCCTGCACATCTTTTGGCTCGAGGACCGCCCTGTTTGTTCTGATCAGGAGGCACAGTTCTCTTGCCAAAACGCAGTTTTTAACATACTTTATTCTGTTTAGGACTTCTTCTCTGAGCCTTTTCCGGCTTATTTCCAAGCTTCCTTATCTCCACATGATTGTTAGCGCTTGCTCCACCCAGATTAACGTGGTCTCCCATTTAAAAGTTGTTGTAAGTCTCTCTGCTCTTCTACCAAAATCTTTTACTTATGGCTTTACGTTCAGCTTCCAAAACAAGTTCATAAAACTTATCAGTGAGGGCGGCTTCTTTTTCAAGAACTTCTTTAACGTCTGATGGTTGAACCTTTCTAGCACAGAGAGCCACCGCTGCCGCTTTACCGTACTTTTCTATTAGGCGAGCTGTTTGTATGGCTTGCCTTTGGAGTTTTTCCTCGCTTTTGGTTAGCTTTTCACCCTTCTTCTCAACCAGTGGCAGAATCCTCTCCTCTTCAACTCTTAAAAGCCCAATGGCTCCGGAACCGCATTTTGGACATTTTGGTTTTGCTGGCAAATCTTTTACACGCACCATATCCGCATAACTCCAACAATTTGTGCAGACTAAATTGCAAGTTTCATTCAACAATCTTGCCTTGGCAGATTCTATGAGCACCGCTCGCATCCTTTCAGGCGGAATGAGGTCTGTTTTCATGCTTACACGTTCAATTCCCACACGCGCAACTGGGGTGGCGGTCCCACCAGTTTCAACCTTAACAATTTCTATCTCGCCAGCGCGGATTCTCTTCAGAACTTGGACAAGCCTTTCAACGTCCAAGTCTTTTGTGAAAACCTCTTTTAAGGCTTCTTCAAATATTGGGGTTCCTTCGAAGCTTTTCAAAAGTCTTTGGAGGCTTACATTGCTAAAATCAGCCCACTTCTCCAGCGCACCAAAGCGTCTAGCCACGTGAATCATTCGCCTCTTGAAAATTCCTGTCTTAATAGTAGCCCTTGTCAATGTATCCCTAACAGCCTGCTCGCCCATTGAAGCCATCTCATCAAACAATGTGACAATTTGGTCGGCGTCGGCAGCGCCCATTGTCTGTACGAATATGCGGTATGGGTCATGTTGAACAACTATGCCGTATCCAACCCTTTCGGAGAGCAGCTGCCCAACAAGCTGGGCCAAGGCTCTGTTCGTAAGAGAACCAAAGTGCGCATGGACTATTACGAAGTCCTCCCAGTCTTCGACGGTTATTCGCTTGTCAGTTGGGACCGGTATCCCAGCGGTGGCTTGCTCAACAGTCTCAACTAAAGCATCCAAAATTGTCTCCTTCTCTGCTGGATAGCTCTCGCTAAGTTTAGCTGCAATCTCCTCCGGCGACACGCCCTTGCGGGTTTGCTCTTCAACAAAACCCCTAATGTAGCCGACTTCTTGGGCAACTTCAAAAGGCACGGGAATTTCCTCACCTATCCAGCTTGGAATTGCCCCGGTTGGGTCATCAACAGGCTTTACATAGACCTTGTCGCCTGAAATGTGGAGGATCCGCCATGGGCTTCCGCGAATTATGAACTTTATGCCTGGCTTGCCATACTCCGCCATGAAGGCTTCATCTAAAATTCCTACAGCCTGATCCGTTGTTTCGTCTACAACCAAATACTGTTTTTCTTCCGGTATCATGGATAAGTTGTCGAAGTAGTATTCAAAGAGCGCCTTTGTTCTGCGGGGCTTCAGGACTACCTTGTCCTCAAAGGAAACCCATGCCAGCCTTGGGAAACGTTCATGCATATACCTAAGAATTTTTTCAATGTCTTCCATTGTTAGGTCGGTGTATGGATAGGCCTTTCTAAACATTTCCAATATTTCGCTGAACTCAAGTCTCTTCTGCTTTAGGAGCAAACCGGCAATTTGGTGGGCTAAGGCATCATATGGTTTCGGCGGAATTTCAACGGGCTCTAAATCCTCTTTTAGGGCGCGCCGTGCAATGGCTAAGGCCTCCAACGTGTCGTCGGAATCCATCGTTACAATTATCCCCTCGGCTATACGCCCTATTCTATGGCCACTTCTCCCAACCCGCTGAATAAGCCTAGTAACCTGTCTGGGGCTCATATACTGTATAACTAGGTCTATGCGGCCCACATCTATGCCCAGTTCTAGGCTGCTCGTGCAAACCAAGCCCTTCAACTCGCCGTTTTTTAAGCCTCTTTCTGCTGCTATGCGGGAAGGCTTAGCCAACGAGCCATGATGTATGGAAACTGGGAAGTCTATATCCCAAACTTTAAAGCGACTTGCCAAAACCTCTGATATGGCCCGTGTATTTGTGAATAAGAGAACAGACCTGTGGCGGCTTATGTAGTCGCGGATAACCCTAAGCCTAGCCGCAACTTCTGGATGTGTGTAAAGCTGTTCGGCCAGCCCAAAATCTTCAGGCTTAGGCTTCGGATAAAGTATTTTTAAGTGCATTTTTCTCGCGACTGGAACCCGCACAATCTCCACCGGACGGCCGTTTCCAACGAGGAATTGGGCTACTTTTTCTGGGCTGCCAATGGTGGCTGACAAGCCTATTATTTGGAAGTCCCTTCCAATCATTGTTCTGAGCCTTTCAAGGCTTAGGGCAAGCTGGCTTCCACGTTTGCTGTCAGCCATCTCATGCACTTCATCAATAATTACCCAGCGCACTTGCTGGAGGTGCTGCCTCATAATCCAGCCTACTAAAATAGCCTGCAAAGTTTCAGGCGTTGTTATAAGAACGTCCGGTGGACTCCGAGCCTGCCTCGTCCTTTCACGGGTTTCCGTGTCTCCGTGCCTAACAGCCAACTTAATGTCTAAATTATTACACCACCATTCAAGGCGCTCCAGCATGTCGCGATTCAAAGCCCTTAAAGGCGTGATATAAAGAACTTTTATGCCTGGAACATGCGGCTCTTGCAGAAGCATACTTAAAACTGGTAGGAAGGCGGCTTCAGTCTTGCCCGTAGCTGTTGGGGAGATAAGCAAAACGTTTTTCCCTTCAAGAATGAGCGGAATAGTCTTCTCTTGTGGTTCTGTTGGTTTAGAGAATCCTCTCTGCTCAATCAGCCTTCGAACAGGCTTAACTAAAAGGTCAAAAGCATTTTTGGGCTGTTCTTTCAAGATGCAGTTAACC
>JAWAZO010000056.1:0-6418 GCA_038817565.1 Bathyarchaeia archaeon | reverse complement strand
CATGAACCCAGGAGTCTTGCTCTCTTATATTAACGAATTCAAGCATGTAGGGGTTCAGCCCAGCCCTTTCCAGCACATTTTGGAAGGTGGCAAGGTGCATTCTAGGCGTGCATGAAGCAACAACAACTCTGTCCAGGTTTTCCTTCTTTATGGCTTCCACAATCATTTCTTGAGCTGGCTTTGAGCACAAATATTTATGGTATTTGGCTACGGCAACTCCGTCCCAGTTTTTAACGGCGTCAACAACAGCTTTAACGTCAACAACATCCCCGATATTGCCGCCGCATTCGCATACAAAAATTCCTATGCGGGGTTTCATTATTTCCTTCTTTCCTTCCGACATGCTGATTTCTCCAAATGACATGATTGTTTAAACCCTTAAAAGGGAAAACGCTTTTAAAATCTTACTCTCCAATTTCAACAAAAGTGATGTAAAAATGAACCTTCAAGAGTTAATTCAAAAGCATAAACTTTTGGAATGCATTCAATGTGGCACTTGCACTGGAAGCTGTCCGGTTGCCAAGAAGGCAAACTTAAACATTAGAAGATATATGCGTGAGGTTTCCGCATTAGGTAGATTGGTGATACATCCTCCCAACGAGTTGTGGAGTTGCACAACATGCTCCACATGCGGTGTGCGCTGTCCTAAAGATTTGAACCCCTACGAGTTTCTCATAGATATCAGAAGCATGGCTGTTGAGGAGGGGCAAATAGCGCCCACAATAAGGGATGCATTAGAAAGTATATTCAAAAATGGCAACCCGTGGGGGAGGATTCGTGGAAAACGCACGGAGTGGAGTCAAGGCTTAAATGTTAAGCATGTTTCTCAAGGAGCTGAAATTCTATATTATGTTGGATGTACACCAGCCTACGATCCACGAGTGCAAAGCGTTGCAAAAAGTCTTGTGAAATGTTTCGAGGCTGCTGGACTTAACTTCGGAGTTTTAGGCGAAGAGGAAAATTGTTGTGGAAGCGAAGTCTACGGCATGGGTGAGAAGGGGCTTTTCGATTTCCTAGTCGAGGAAAACATGAAAATTTTTGGCAAGTATGGTGTCAAACAACTGGTTACGAGCTGCCCTCATGGCTTTCACGCCTTTAAGAATAGGTATAACCAAACAAGTTTCGAGCCCCAACATCATACTCAACTTTTGGCAAGGCTTATTGAGACTGGAAAGCTAAACCCATCAAAGGAAATTGTTAAGAAGGTGATTTATCACGACCCATGTTATCTTGGCAAACAAAACAACATTTACGATGAACCCCGCAAGGTTATTGAGAGCATAAAGGGTGTCACACTTTTAGAGTTTGACCGTTCAAGAAGCAGAAGCCTATGCTGCGAAGGAGGCGGTGGAAGAATGTGGGTTGACATTCCTGGACCGCGGTTGGCTGAAATCCGCGTTAAGGAGGCTGTTGATGTCGGAGCTGAAGTTCTTGCTGTAGCGTGTCCCTTCTGCATGCTTACAATGGAGGATGCCGTAAAGACAACGGGTAATGAAGGCAAAATCCAAGTTATGGATGTGGCTGAGCTCTTAGCGCTCACCTTATAAAGCATGTATATAGATTCTTGAGGTTTATGAATGGGAAAAAATGAGGAAGAATCCTACCATTGTATCTTATGCGGTAGGGAGATCACGAGAGAGGAGTATGAAACCTATGATGGGCTTTGCCCGAAATGCTATGAGCTTGAAATAGCCGAGCTCGACATGGACCTTGAAGAGGACTGAAAGCGACAAAATAATTAAACAAAATTAAGCCAATAACATGTTAAGGTTGTTAGGGATGGAGGACTGGGAATTAATAATTATCGGTGCTGGTGCGGCCGGCTTAACGGCTGGCATTTATGCCGTTAGAAGCGGATTAAAAACGTTAATCCTTGAAGAGAAGATTGCTGGTGGAACAGCTGCTGATGCCCCGGTAATTGAGAACTATCCCGGTTTTGAGAGGATAAGCGGGCTTGAGCTAATGCAGAAAATTGTGGCGCAGTGCAAGAGACTCGGCGCGGCGATCCATGAATTTGAAAAAGTTACAAGCCTAAACTTGAAGGGCGAGGAGAAGGTTATTGAAACAACTAAAGCCTCTTACAAGACTAAGGCCGTCATAATTGCTTCCGGCACAAGCTACAGTGAACTCGGTGTTCCCGGAGAAAAGGAGTTTCGCGGTAGAGGGGT
This sequence comes from Bathyarchaeia archaeon, assembly GCA_038817565.1. GTDB lineage: Archaea > Thermoproteota > Bathyarchaeia > Bathyarchaeales > Bathycorpusculaceae > JAGTQI01. The sequence goes on along the minus strand of JAWAZO010000056.1, from coordinate 4,250 downwards.
GAGCTATTGTGGAATTTGCGACGGTCCCCTCTTTAAAGGTAAGCGTGTCCTAGTGGTTGGCGGCGGCAACTCGGCTGTGGCTACAGCTCTCTATCTGGCTGATTTAGCCTCAGAAGTTAAGGTTGCACATAGAAGGGATTCCTTTAGAGCAGAGGAGGCCCGTGTAAAGGCGTTGTTAGAAAAGCCTAACGTAGAGGTTTTCTGGAACACGGAGTTGAAGGAGATTAAAGGCGAGAAGCTCGTTAGCAAGGCTGTGCTCTTGAACACGAAAACCAGTGCTGTTACAGAGCTCCAAATAGATGGAATTTTTGTTCAGGTTGGTGAAAAGCCTAACAGTCAGCTGGCAAGGGAAGCTGGAGTGGCTGTGGATGAGCATGGCTACATAATTGTTGATACCCGTCAAAGGACAAACTTTCCAGGAGTTTACGCGGCCGGCGATGTTACAAATCATCCAGTCAAACAGGTTGGGACCGCTGTGGGGCAGGGAATAACCGCCGCTCTAGAGGCTTATGGTTTTATCCGCAGGCCCTACTATTTCAAGCAATAATGCAAGTTTGCTCCAAAAATATTATATGATTCATAGCCTTATCATTCAGAATTTCTAGCACCGATTGGTGCTTAAGTAAGTCAACGTTTGGGGATATAATGAAATGGGCAAGGAACAAACGGTTGTCGTAAAAATAAATCAGGACTATTGCAGCCGCTGTTCAATATGTTATTCCATATGCCCCTACGAAGCCATAAAGAGGGATGATGAAACTGGCAAGGTGGAGATAGACCTCCAGAAGTGTCAGGTTTGTGGGATATGCTATAGTGCCTGTCCGGTTTTCGCCATAGAAATAGTTTACTATGATTATGGAAGTTTGGTGAGCTATGTTGAGAATGAGCGAAAAAGAACAGGAGCCAACACGCTTGTGCTTATGTGTCGTGGAAACTCGCCTTCAACAAGGGAAGTTGAAGAAATTCTGGTCGAGCAAGGCTTAAGCATAAAGGAGTATATTCCGCTACGTCTGCCATGTTCTGGGCGTGTTCCAACAGAATTCATATTCAAAGTTTTGGGCTCTGGTATTAAGAATGTTGTTTCAATTCAGTGTGAGGATTTTTTCTGCCGCTTTAAGGAAGGAACAAAAATAAACATGAGGCGGCTTCTGCTTGGGAAAAGGGTTCTTGAAGAGCTGGGCTTCAGCAAGGACGCTGTCAGAGTTGTTAAATATTCCAGAAAGGCCATTTATGACACAACGAAGTGTGTTGGCTGTGATAAATGTGTTTTCATATGCCCATACGCCGCCATAGAAGCAGAGCCATTCGCCACACCAAAAATTCTAAACGACTACTGCATGGGTTGTGGCGCATGTGCCTTGGTCTGTCCACACCACGCCATCCAGGTTAAGGGTTTTGAGTTTGAAAACGTTTTGAAGCGTTACATCAATTCAGCCGTTAAGCTGAAGGTTGAGGGTAAATCGCCGGTGATCCTAGTCTTTTGCTGCCAGTGGTCGGAGTTCTCAGCTCTTGACAATCCAGAAAGCATCCTTTTCAAGCGAAATGCCGTCACGCTTGAGGTTCCATGTTTTAAGGCTCTTGACCCTGTTCATGTTGTTAATGCGTTGAGGAACGGCTTTGATGGAGTTATGGCTGTTGTATGCTCAGCTGAGGATTGCAAGCTCCAGGAAGGCCGCGACACAGCGGAAAGAAACGTGACCGTGCTTAGAGACGTTTTGAAAAAGCTGGGCTTAATTGAGCGTTTTGAGCTTTATGAGGCTTCTCCAAGGGATATTGGAAAATTTGAGGAGAGACTTGAAAATTTTGTGAGGAAAGTTGCAGCTTTACCGCCAACGAAACCTTTGAAAATGGAGGCTTAGTCTGATGTATGAGATCTTAAAAGTTGAAGAGTTGGCACCAAAAATAAAGCTGTTTGAGGTCTATGCTCCGGAAATTGCAGAAAAAGCCAGACCTGGACAGTTCATCATAGTCATAATAAATGAGAAAGGTGAGCGAGTGCCCTTGACAATTGCCGGCTACGACACGAAGAAGGGTTCAATAACCTTTGTTTTCAATGAAGTGGGTAAAACGACAAAACAGCTTGGCTTGCTTAAGAAGGGTGACAGCATATGGAACATCACCGGCCCGCTTGGAAACCCTTCGGAAATTAGGAATTTCGGCAAGGTCTTATGTGTGGCTGGCGGTGTTATGATTGCGCCCATGGTTTTACAGGTTAAAGCCTTAAGGGAGGCTGGAAATACCGTTGTGACAGTTATGGGTGCCAGAATAAAGGAGCTGCTTTTCTTCAAAGAAGAGATGAAGGCTTTAAGTCATAGGCTTTACGTGGCGACGGATGATGGTTCCGAGGGTTATAAGGGGTTAGATTTTCTGAAGGATATTTTGGCTTCTGAAAAGTTTGATAGGTGTGTGGCTATGGGACCTGTTCCAATGCTTCAAAAAGTTTGCGAGTTAACAAAGCCTTACAAGATCCCCACGGTTGTGACTCTTATGCCTATAATGGTGGATGGTATGGGCATGTGTGGCGTCTGCCGTGTAAGTGTTGGCGGACAGATGAAATTTGGATGTGTTGACGGACCGGAGTTTGATGGGCATCTTGTGGATTTTGACCAGTTGATTAAGCGTCAGCGAATGTTCCTTCCGGAGGAGCGTTTAAGCGCCTTGTTGTGGGAGCTTGGGGGGTGTGGATGTGGCGGAGAGTAAGCCTCAACCTAAGGTTAAGAAAAAGGCTGTTCCAATGCCTAAGCAGCCGCCGGAAGTGCGGAAACACAATTTTAACGAGGTTGCTTTGGGATATACTGAGGAGCAAGCCCTTGAAGAGGCGAGCCGATGTCTGCAATGCCCCCAACCTCAGTGTGTTAAGGGTTGCCCTGTTGAAATTGACATTCCAGCCTTCATTAGATTGCTTAGGGAGGGCAAATATGAGGAAGGCATAAAGAAGATTAAGGAGAAGAATAGTTTACCAGCTATTTGTGGGCGGGTTTGCCCCCAAGAGGAGCAATGCCAAAAATACTGTGTTCTTGGGAAGGTTGGCGATCCAGTTAGCATTGGTAGGCTTGAACGTTTTTTGGCAGACTGGGAGAGGGCTCGGGGCTTCACAATTCCGGATAAGGCTCCGCCCACTGGTAAGAGAGTAGCCATAATAGGTGCTGGACCTGCTGGTTTGACGGCGGCTGCAGACCTCGCAAAGCTTGGGCATGAAGTGGTTATTTTTGAGGCTTTGCATCTCCCCGGCGGCGTGCTTGTTTACGGCATTCCAGAGTTTCGTCTTCCAAAGAGCATAGTGCAGGCTGAGGTGGACTATATTAAGAAGCTTGGCGTTGAGCTTAAGCTTGGCTATCTTATTGGCAGAACCTACACCATTCCAGAACTGCTTAAGGAGAGGGGTTTTGACGCCGTCTTTATTGGAACCGGTGCTGGCCTGCCCCAGTTTTTGGGCGTACCCGGCGAGAATCTTGGCGGGATTTACTCGGCTAACGAGTTTCTGATTAGGGTTAACTTGATGAAGGCTTACGCCTTTCCAGAGTATGACACGCCCATAAGAATTGGGAGGTATGTTGCAGTTATCGGTGGCGGAAACGTCGCCATGGATGCTGCCCGTTCAGCCCTACGCCTCGGCGCAGAGCAAGTTTACATAGTCTACCGCCGCTCTAGAGATGAGATGCCAGCCCGCAAAGAAGAAATTGAAAACGCCGAAGAAGAAGGTGTGATATTCAAACTCTTAACAAATCCAACAAGATTTATTGGAGATGAAAAGGGCTGGGTTAAGCAGATGGAGTGCATACGGATGGAGCTTGGACCACCAGACGAGTCTGGGAGGCGCAGACCAGTGCCAATTAAAGGCTCAGAATTCCTAATGGACACCGACACCGTTATAATTGCTATTGGGCGAACTCCAAACCCGATAATCCAGCGCACAACAGAGGGCTTAGCCGTCACAAAGTGGGGCACCATCGTGGCTGATGAGAATGGAAAGACAAGCCTTGAAGGCGTCTACGCTGGAGGCGACATAGTCACTGGCGAAGCCACCGTTATAAGCGCCATGGGAGCCGGAAAAAGGGCTGCAAGGGCTATCCACGAATACTTGATGAACAAGAAGTAAAGTCAAATTTAGGCTTTAGCCAACGCCTAAATTTGATACCCTCTATACATTTTTGGCTCGGAAAAAGCCAATAGAGACCCTCCTATAGATTTTAGATGCGAAAATGGCTTTGAAAAACGCCTAAAGTGACTATCCCCCTACCCTCTAGATT
>JAWAZO010000055.1:0-6453 GCA_038817565.1 Bathyarchaeia archaeon | reverse complement strand
CGGCAATTGAAACAGCTCCTTTTACGTCTATTCTTTGCCTTAACAACTTTTCAATCCGCTTGAACCTATCTCGGAAATATTCAAGGTAATCCTCTAACGTTCCGCTTGTGCTAAGCTTACTGCCCGCGTCCTCAATTATTTTAATTTCAGCGTCCACTTCCTTTGCATATGGACGAAAAACTCTTTTCCCCTCAAGGACTAGTTGCGGCTGCATACGCGCCTCTTGAAGGATTACTTGCGAAGTTACCTCCTTTACCGGCGGTTCCAAAGGGGGGCTTTCATTGCGCTCAGGCTTTTTTGTAAGTTCTTCTAAAAGGCTTCTTTCAATGAAAAGGGGCTTTTCTTGTAGTGCTTCTATTTTAGTTAAAGCTTTACTTACTATTTCCACGGGGTCCTCAGTTGTGGATACTTCGTTTAGGAACTCGAAGGCTCCTTTATCAAGTTGATATCCCGCTTCGATTGTAAGTTCTACAGCCTTTCGAAGCTTCTCTGAAAAGTTCATAGTCTTATCTCTCTCCAGTTCCGTTTTATTGGAACAACAATGTAGCCTTCCTCATGGTCACCTATGCTTTCTGTTAGGCCTTTTATGTGGAGATAACCAGTAAGGGCTGCTGTTACTGCGTCTATTTCATGTGGTGTTAACGGGTGCTTGTTTAGGGTCCCGGATAAGCCAATCTGTTTTAGAATGCTTTGAATTTTTTTCCAGTCTTTTGTTGGCATACCTAGAGCCTTTCTCGTTGATGTTGGGTGCACTTCTATTGTTTTTATCCCAGCCTCTGTTATTAACTTATGCAGTTTAACTGCCCGAAGGGTTAGCTTTTTCATGGCTGGCAAGCCTGGTGGGAAAACGCGGTAACCTTTTTTGATCAGCTCTTTGTCCGCTTTCCTAAAAATTCCATTTTTTGGAAGTTTAAGTGGGGCGTCTATTGCCACAATTTTGGGATTTATGCATGTTAATTTTTTCAAGATTTCCTTGTCTGTGTAAATTAGGCATGTTTTCACCGTTCTGTTTTGCCAAACTGCTAACCCTGTGGGGTTTTTCTCTTTTCCGGCTAGGTCTATACCGATTATAGCTTCGCTTTTCAATTTCAACACTTATGCGCAAGTTTATATATTGAAGTTTTGTTTAAATCTGTTTAATATTCGCTGCTGTAAGCATAATTCGGGCGTGATGTGAACTGGGAACAATTCGTAAAATCCAGCGGACGCCGAGTGGCACCTTCTTTGTTTGTATACCTAAAGATTGGGCTGAACGTTACGGATTGAAACGTGGAGCTGTTGTGGCAGTAAACGAGACTAGTGATGGCAAGCTTCTCATAGATCCGGAATATGGGGCTGCCCCCTCCCCTCGCACTATTGTTTTAAAGCCCGGGCCATATTTAAGTCGTGAAATTGTTGGAAAATATTTACTTGGATACGACATTATCCGTGTAGAGGGGAAGGAACCCATAAGTTTTGAAGTTCGTGAAAACGTCAAGAAAGCTGCTAGTCGCTTAGTAGGCCTTGAGATAATTGAGGAGGATTATTCAAAAATTGTTTTGCAGTGCTTGCTTGAGCCTTCCAGTTTTCCACCGGAGAAGATTCTGCGGAGGGGCTATTCAATAGTTGCTGGCATGCACCGAGATGTTGTGAACGCCCTTGTTGATGGCGACGTACACATGGCAAAAAGCGTAATCGCTCGCGACGAAGAAGTTAACAGACTTTACTTTCTACTAGTGAGGATCCTTCGAACTATTATCCAAAATCCAAGCTTAAGCGAAAAGCTTGGGGTTCAACCAATTGAATGCCTTGACTACCGTTTAGCCGCAAGCCTCGTGGAAACCATAGGCGATGAATGTGTACGCACAGCCTTTAAAGTGTTGGAGTTAAAGGGGGCAAAACTGGAAGAGGCACTGAAGAGGCTTATTGTTGAATTTCATACCCTCTGTTTTGAGGCCCATGAGAACGCCCTAAAGGCTTTCTTTGCCGGCGATACTGGCCTGGCAGAAGATGTACGAAACATGAGAGAGAAAGTGGAAAAGGCCCTAGCGGCTATTGAAAAAAGTGCCAAGGGGCAAAGCCTTGAGATAATGCCCCACCTTCTGGCTGCAGTTTCAACCCTCCATCAAATATACGAGCATAGCGTTGACATTGCAGATTTGGCAATGCCCAAAAGAATGCAAATTGAGAAGTGATGGCATGCATAAAATCAGAGCAAGTAAACAATATCATATAGCCTGTGGAAAGGGCGACTTGGCAGAATATCTTCTTGTTCCAGGCGACCCTGACCGTGTTCCAAAAATAGCAAAATTCTGGGATTCGGCCAGAGAAATCTCATACCACAGGGAGTTTCGAAGCTTCACAGGCACGTATAAGGGAGTTCCAATATCAGCGATCTCGAGCGGTATTGGGCCAGCGTGTATGGCGATAGTTGTTAATGAGGCTTCAGCCATAGGGGTTCATACCTTTATACGAGTTGGAAGTTCCGGTGCTATTCAACGGGACATAAAATGCGGAGACATTATTATCTCGTCGGCTGCTGTTCGCCTTGATGGGACGAGTAACTGCTACATTACGCCAGAATATCCCGCCGCAGCCAGCTATGAAGTTGTGTTGGCCTTGGTCGAAGCGGCTGAAAGCTTAGGCATCAACAATTACCATGTTGGTGTAACAGCGACAACATCAGATTTTTATGCTGGGCAGGACCGATCAAACAAAACCAAAACAGCTAACATTCTCCGAGCCTTGCAAGAGGCTGCTGTGCTCAATTTTGAGATGGAGACTGCAACGCTTTATACCCTCGCAAACCTTTACGGTTTAAGGGCTGGCACCGTCTGCGCCGTTTACGCTAACAGATGTACTGGTGAGTTCAAACCGGGTGAAGGTGAGGAGAACGCCATAAAAGTGGCCAACGAGGCGGTGAAAATTCTACACGAATGGGATGAAAAGAAGAAAGCTAAAAATAAGAAATGGCTTTTTCCATCGCTCATAAAGGCATAACCCTTTTAGAATCTGATGCCTTTTAAAAACCTCTGGGGCCGGGGTGGCGGAGTGGTTAACGCGCTGGCCTCGAGATCCGCCTATCCTTAAAAATGGGGCTTTGACAAGGAAGCCAGTGAGCCTTCAGGCTCGCAGGGGTTCGAATCCCCTCCCCGGCGCCTAAAATTTTATTCCCGTACGCGCTTGTACGCACTCTTGGTAAAAGATCCGTTTGGGGGCATGGTTGCAGAACCGAGGTTAGTACGGCGCAGAAAACTAAAAATGGCGCATTCTGCAGAATATGACTTCCAATGTTATAGAAGACATACGTAAGACATTAATATGCCTTTTATTTGAACGTTCACCGCGGTGAGCGGTTTGAGCTTATATTGCTGGAGCGATATTCCCGAAGAAAAAGTGACTGATAAGCTTTCGCGAAGGCTAATTTCAGGCGAAAGGGTGATGTTGGCTCAAGTTTTTCTTAAGAAAGGGTGTGTTGTTTCACCGCATAAGCATGAAAGTGAGCAAATAACATTTATTGCGGAGGGCTTATTAGAGTTCACATTGCCCAATGGGAAGGTTAAGGTAGGCAAAGGTCAAGTTCTTGTTATTCCCCCAAACATGGAGCACGGTGCAGTGGCACTTGAAGATACTTTAGACTACGACATTTTTAGTCCCGTGAGGGTGGATTGGTTAACGGGACAAAACCACTACCTTCGAAAAAGGTAAAGAATGCACAATGAATAAGCATGACTAGTTGTGCTTGCGGTTGTGCCTGTTTTTGTTTTACAAATATGCTAGTCCCTATATAGTTTTGCAGTAAATTTATAAGCTTGGGGTTTCATTTCAGACGGTTTGTAAAAGAGCGACTATTGGTGGTTTAGCATATGGAGTGGTTCTATATTACGCCGATAGCTGGTTTGGCCGCTGTTGGTTTGGCCAGTTATTTATACAAGTATGTTACAAGTCAGGATAGTGGCACCGAGAGGATGCGTGAGATCGCCAATGCCATAAAGGAGGGTGCAAAAGCCTATCTGAGAAGGCAGAACATGACATTGGCCGTTTTCGTTGTTGTAATGGCCGCAGTTCTTGGGGCGCTCTACACCATTCGCGGAGGCATTACCTACGGCGGGAGCATCGCTGTAGCCTATATCTTCGGTTCAGTTTGCACCACTGTTGCGGCTTATATTGGTATGATGGCTGCTGTTGAGGCTAATGTTCGAACGGCAAATGCGGCGAAGCAAGGTTTGAAGAAGGCTTTTCCTGTTGCTTTCTATGGCGGCGCGGTTATGGGTCTATTTGTTGTAGGTTTGGCATTGTTAGGCATCAGTTTACTTTTCTACGTTTATAATGTGGTTTTGGGCTGGAGGGCTGAAGATGCCGCAAATGTTGTTTTAGGGTTCAGTTTTGGGGCTAGCGCTTTGGCGCTTTTTGCAAAGGCTGGCGGGGGCATATACACAAAAACAGCAGACATTAGTGCGGATCTAGTTGGGAAAGTTGAGCTTGGGATTCCGGAGGACGACCCCCGGAATCCGGCGGTTATAGCTGACAATGTGGGAGATAACGTGGGCGACGTGGCTGGAATGGGCGCTGACCTAATAGACTCGTACATCGCCAGTATAGTAGCTGCCATGATAATTGGTGCGGAGATAGCACTTCTCAAGTCCGAATTAAGTGTACTAGTAGCTTTGCCGCTCATAATAGCTGCTGTTGGGCTTTTTGCCTCAATAATCGGCGCTTTTGTTGTTAAGCTTAGCATAAAGGGCAATCCTGGTGCGGCGCTCAACCGCGGCTCGTTTGCAACATGGATTCTCTTTGCAGTTTTCCTATTTCTCGCCTCGTACTTTTCTGGGTTAGGTGATAAGTGGCTTGGAGTTTTCTTGCCCACTGTTGCAGGGTTAGCTGCCGGAGTGATTATCGGGATAACTTCAGACTACTTCACATCCATAGACAGAGGGCCAGCACAAAAAGTGGCTCAAGCCTCCACGACAGGGGCTGCAATTAACATTCTTACGGGCTTTTCATATGGAGTAGTTAGTATAGTTCCACCAATAATTGGCATTTGCGCCGCCACTTTGGCCGCGTGGTATCTCGCAGACGCATTTGGCATCCCATCCTTCTACGGAATCGCTATATCTGCTGTTGGGATGCTCGCCACTGTTGGAATGACAATATCTGCGGATGCTTATGGACCGGTTTCGGATAACGCGAAGGGCATAGCCGAACAGTCTGGACTAGGTGAAGAGGTTATTGAAATTGCTGATAGGCTTGACGCCGCGGGCAACACCACAAAAGCTATAACAAAAGGGTTCGCTATTGGCGCCGCAGCATTAACGGTGCTGGCGCTTTTTGGTGCTTATGCCCATCTGGTCGACATAACTTCATTGGATTTAATGAAACCTGAAGTTGTCGCCGGTATTTTCATTGGTGGTATGATGCCTCCGCTACTTTCGGCGTTGCTGATTTTGGCCGTCGGCAGAAACGCTGAAAGAATGGTTGAGGAGGTTAGACGTCAGTTCAAGGAGATTCCTGGACTTATGGAAGGGAAAGCAAAGCCTGACTATGCCAAATGTGTAGATATAGCCACAAAAGGAGCCATTAAAGAGCTTATGCTTCCATGCCTACTAGCCATAATAGTTCCCATCGTAACACTAATAGCGCTTGGAAAAGAGGCTTTAGCGGGTTTCTTGGCTGGAAGCATTGTTACTGGCATAATATTCGCCTTGTTTATGGCTAATGCTGGCGGGCTTTGGGACAACGCTAAAAAATATATTGAGGCGGGGGCGCATGGCGGGAAGGGTTCAGAAGCCCACAAGGCTGCTGTGACTGGCGACACTGTTGGAGATCCCTTCAAGGACACGGCTGGACCTTCGCTGAACACAATGATTACAGTTATGTCACTGGTAGCTGAAGTTTTCGCTCCACTAATCCTCCTGTTAATTGCCTAAACTTCCCTCCTTTTTACGAAGCATACTTGTAAAAGGTCTGGCGGACAGAGAATTTTATAAATAAGTTGCTGTATGAGTCTTTTAAATTCGAAGATGATTTGAATGTCGAAGCCTTGGCATGCTATGGAAGTTGATGAGGTCTTAAGAGAGCTAGGAGTAAGCCGTAACGGTTTATCCTCGTCTGAAGCCCTTGAAAGGCTTAGGAAATATGGCCCCAACGAGATTAAGAAGGTAAAGCGTCGAACGGTTCTCCACATGTTTTTGGACGAGTTCAAAGATGTCTTCATTCTGCTACTAATTGCGGCCACCATATTCTCAGCTATTGTTGGATACTACGAAATGCTGCAAGGCGGCGAGTTTCTTGAGGCCTACGCAGACTCTATAACGATAGGTGCCATAGTCCTTTTATGTGCAATTACAGGATTTGTTCAAGAATATAGGGCGGAAAAGGCTGTTGAAGCCCTCAAAAAGTTGGCAGCTCCAAAAGCCCGTGTAATAAGAGATGGAAAAGAGATTATTATTCCGGCAAGTGAGGTTGTTCCCGGCG
>JAWAZO010000054.1:0-6625 GCA_038817565.1 Bathyarchaeia archaeon | reverse complement strand
GAGGGAACAGTTCTTTGAGCTAGCCTTAAACGGGTTAAGGGAGATAGCCAAAGAAATAGGTCTCTAAAGCTAGAATTCGGGTTTAGTTTTTCCAAGCTTCCTATCTAAACAAGCCTTAACAAAGCCATAATATTCCGGATCAGGTTTTCCGGGGCGGCTCTTGAATTCTCCATGGAATTGGGAGGCGAAAAAGAAGAAGTGGGTTGGCAACTCTAGGATTTCCATCCTTCTGCCGTCAGGGCTTCTTCCAGAAAAAACCAAGCCATTCTTCTCCAGCACGTCAACATAGTCCATGTTGACTTCGAATCTGTGGCGGTGGCGTTCATATATTTCCAAGCTTTTGTAAAGTGTGTATGCTATGGTGTTTGGTTTTATGATTATTTTGTGGGCGCCTAGGCGCATTGTTGCACCTTTATACTCTACGCCTCTTTGTTCGGGCATAAGGTCTATTACTGGATGAGGTGTGTTTGGATCTATTTCTGTGCTGTTTGCCTTCTCCAAGCCGCAAACGTTTCTAGCGAATTCAACAACGGCTAGTTGGAATCCGTAGCATATGCCAAGAAACGGTATATTATTTTCTCTTGCAAATTTTATCGCCATAATTTTCCCTTCAGTTCCCCTCGGGCCGAAACCGTAAGGGACAAAAATTCCGTCAAAGTCCATTAGCGCTTGAACCTTGTTGGGGTTTTTCTCGAAGGTTTCAGCTTCGATGTAGTGGATGTTAACCTTTGTCTTGCATGCTGCCCCGCCGTGACGCAATGCCTCACTCATACTTACATAGCTGTCTGCTAATCCGGCGTATTTGCCGACTAAGGCTATTTTGACCTCGTGTTCCGGATTTAGCACCGCGTTAACAAACTTCTTCCAGTCTTCAAAGTTTGGCTTGCGTTCAGGAAGTCCAAGCCTCTTGCATATGAAGTTGCCCATCCCCTGCTCGTCTAAGATTAGCGGAACCTGATAGATAGATTCAACATTGTATGAACAGAACACAGCGTTTTCAGGAATTGTGCCGAATAGAGCTATCTTCCTTAAGGCTTCTGAATCTATCATTTGGGAACATCTTGCAACTATTATGTCCGGCTGTATGCCGATGCGCCGCAACTCGTTGACACTGTGTTGTAATGGTTTTGTTTTCATCTCTTTAGTAACATCAAGTATTGGGACTAGAGCGACATGCACATACAAAGTGTTCTCAAAACCTTCTTCGAGGCGCATCTGCCTTATAGCCTCAAGAAAGGGCAAGCCTTCAATATCGCCCACTGTCCCGCCAACCTCTGTAAGAGCAACGTCAGCCTTCGAGTTTAAAGCCACATTTCTTATCCGGCTCTTTATTTCATTAGTCACATGTGGCACAATCTGGACGCATCTTCCTAGGAAGTCGCCCCGCCGCTCCTTTTCGATGACAGCCTTATAAACTATGCCTGTTGTAATGTTATTCTCCCTTTTTAGGTCTAGGTCGAGGAAGCGTTCATACCAGCCCAGGTCTAAGTCCGTTTCTCCGCCGTCATCTGTCACATAGACTTCGCCGTGCATGTAGGGGTTCATGGTTCCAGCGTCAACATTCACATAAGGGTCAATTTTTATGGCAGTGACCCTAAATCCTCTGGCTTGAAGCATCTTTCCAATAGAGGATGTTACAATACCCTTGCCAACAGAGCTTAACACGCCGCCAGTAACAAAAATGTATTTAACCATGCAATTTTGCCCCTGTAATAACAAAACCATAAGCCTCTCATCCGCTTTTAAATTTATTCTCGCATGTTCCGCCTAACTTTTTATTCTAAATTTCCCAATTAATTAGGGTGAGAAAACTGTGGCGGCTAAAAAGCGTCCCAGCATTGTCTATTGGCTCGGAGAAAACCTATACTTAAACATAACGAATAGGTGTTCCAATAACTGTTACTTCTGCCTTAGAAACTTTTGCAACGGTGTGGGGGGTTTTAACCTCAAACTTGAAAATGAGCCAACAGTTAAAGAAATAGTTGCAGAGCTTGAAAACGTCATAAATAGGCGGAATTGGCGTGAAATTATTTTCTGCGGTTTCGGAGAGCCTCTAATGAGGCTTGACTGCGTCTTGGAAGTTAGCAGATGGATAAGGAGGCATTATGGAAAAATTGTAACATTAAGAGTGGACACAAACGGTCAGGCTTTTCTACTTAATGAGGGGCGAAAAGTTGTTGAAGAGCTGAAAATGGCTGGCATTGACAAGGTAAGCGTTAGCTTAAACGCCCACGACAAGGAAACCTACAACCAAATATGCAAGCCAATCTTTAAGAACGCATTTGAAAGCGTCATAGAATTCGTTAGAAGGGCAAAGGAGCTTCTAGATGTGGAAATAACAGTCGTTAGAATTCCGGAAGTTAACATACAAAAAGTGGGGGAAATCGCAGAGCAGATGGGCGTAAAGTTTAGGGTTAGAGAATATATACAGCCATTCTGGTAACTTCATCCTTCAGCTTGGCCTATAATGGATTTTATCTGTCCTGCCTTGAGTGGCATGCTGTGAAGGGTTTTTCCGCTAAGCCTCAAGTCTTTTATGAATGTTTCCTTGACGGGTAGCGGCCTTTCAAATTTCACTAGATATTTAAATTCAAGGGCTTTACGCCACCCATATGTTTCGCACTCCTTCTGTTCTTCTTCCGAAAGCTCCTTTTTCTCGTAGATTCTCTCTATTACGCCATAGCCAATGAAAGAGTCGCCTAACTCTGTTTTACCTAAAAACAGTATTGTCTGTCCAGCCTTCCATTTTCTTCTAGCCCCAGTATAATACATGGCCGAGTCAAAAACCCTTTGAATCCATTCTTTTCGGGCTATTCTTAAAATGTAGCCTTCAGCTTCAACCATGTTTTAGCCACTGTTTGCATTGTTTATGGTTGTATGGCTATTTTTATTTCCTTCTTTGAGGTGGCCAGTATTTCAAAGGCCTCTCCTATTTTTTCTAGGGGCATTCGTCTTGTTATTAGAGGGGCTACATTGATGGTTTTTGAGGCTATTAGATTTAGGGCTTTTCTAAAGTGCATAGGAGTTGCGTGGAAGGTGCCCAGCACGGTGGTTTCTCCGTAATGAAGTTGCTCAGCGTTAAACCTAACTTCGGTTCCGGGTGGGCATCCGCCAAACTCGAGGACTGTTCCGCCTTTTCTGACGAGCCTTAGGGCTTGCTCCCATGTTGCTGGTTGTCCAATAGCCTCGATGACAACATCTGCTCCATAGCCATCTGTTGCTTTGCGAACAGCCTCTTCAACATTTTCCTTTCCAGCGTTTATGGCTTCGTCTGCCCCAAGCATTTTGGCGAATTCAAGCCTTTCGTTAACAAGGTCTATCATTATGACTTTTTCAGCTCCCATTTTCTTAACCGTTAAAAGGTGCAAAAGTCCGATGGGCCCAGCGCCGATGATAGCAACAGAGTCGCCGAGTTTAACCCTTGCCTCCTCAATCCCGTGGAGCACACATGCTAATGGCTCTGTTATGGCAGCTTCCTCATAAGAAATATGTGATGGGATTTCTTGCATATTGACGCGAACCATGTGGGCTGGAACTTTAATGTATTCAGCATAGGCTCCCCAGAGCCAAATCATGTCCTCACAAAGATTATACTTGCCCTTACCACACATCACACAACGCAGACAAGGAGCACTGTTGCCAGCACGAACACGCATGCCCTTTTTGGGCCATTCTAAACCTTCGCCAACTTCGACTACATCACCAGCCCATTCGTGTCCAAAAACCGTTGGAAGCTCTATCACCCTCTCCACGTAACCTCGCTGGAAAATTTTTAGGTCTGTGCCGCAAGTTGTTGCTGCCTTAATTCGCACAAGGACTTCGCCGGCCTCAACTTCTGGAGTTTTCACATCCTCGATTCTTAGGTCTTTAACTCCGTAAAGCATAGCTGCCTTCATAACTTTCACTTTCCCAGCACAATGACCTTTAGGCTCTCTTTATCCTCCAGAGCTGTTTTAAATGCTTTGGCTGTCTCCTCAAGTGGAAAGCGGTGAGTTATCAAATCCTTTACGCGTATCTTTCCAGATTTTATCAACTCTAAGGCTTCTCTAGTTTCAACATGAGAAGTTGAATAGGAGGGGATTATCTGCAATTCGTTAAAGAAAAGCTGTTTTGGGCTTATCTCCAAAAGTTTTCCAGGGTCCGTTGGGGCAAAGACGCATAGTTTCCCGCCTTTTCTGCATATATTCAGCCCAGTCTTGTAAGCTTCTAGACTTGGAGCCGAAACAATTGCTAGGTCAACACCCCTACCACTGGTTTCCTTTCGGACAATGGCGGCTAAATCTTCTTTTAGTGGATTTACGGTTACATCGGCTCCGAATTTTTCGGCGACCTTCAAGCGGAAGTCAACAAAGTCGCTTACAACAACTTTCCCAGCGCCAAAAATTTTGGCTAAAACTGTGTGAATTATTCCCGTTGTCCCAGCACCTATCACGGCGACAGAGTCGCCTTTTTGAATCCCACATTTTTTAATTGCCCTTATGCAGCAGCCAACAGGCTCAATTAAAGTGGCCTCTTCAAAGGACAGCCCTTCAGGAATTTTAAGTGTGTCCAGTTGAAGATTTGGGGCTGAAACTTTGAAGTATTCGGCAAAGCCTCCAGGAACAATGTTTGTTTTATGAAACTGCTCGCATAGGGTGTAGTCTCCACGTAGGCAATAATGACAGCCCAAACATGCAACATGATGGTGCACAAAAACTCTGTCGCCAACATCAAAATTTTTAACATTTTCACCCTTCTCAACAATAATGCCGGAAGGCTCGTGTCCAAGAACTAGCGGTGCACGATTTTTCAGATACCAATCCATTAAATCTGAGCCGCAGATTCCACAAGCCTTCATTTTAACAAGAGCCTCATCATCGCCAATTTTAGGAATTGACATCTCCTCTATTCTAATGTCCGACCGGCTATAATACATGGCGACTTTCATTTTCAACTCTCAATGGCTTTCACGGTTCCCGGAACACTTAAGATTTTTGCAAATCATTAGCACTGCATCATATTGCTTTTATACCAGTATTGAGCGTACAATAGGCTTAAAGCAGATAAGTGGTGTGGAAAATGAAAATTGAAAGGGCTGAGCTTGTGGCATACATCCTCATAGCTGTAGGCTTGTTATTGCTTGCAATAACCTTCATAGCAGCATATTTAAAACTGGAATCCGTTGCGAGCATATTAACATCCTCTGACATTTCAAAAGCCTTAGGGGAAATTTTCGGACCAATAGTTGAGGCTGTAATCAAAGTCATGTTTCTAGGAATAATGGGCTGGACCGGCTCAATTGCAACAATGAGGGGCATACAACTCTACAAAGAGGCAAAGACTAAAATGCCTCCAGCCCCTCCAAAACCCCAACAGCCACCTCAACCGTCTCCACCTTCACCCCAACAAATTCAACAAACCCAGCAAGCTAAAGCCTAAAGAGTTTAGACCAAGTAGAGGAATCCAAGATTGCGGCATACAGTTAAAGCCCTACGATTAATAATTGTAGTTTTATGGATCGCTGTTTTACTCCTACCAGTCACAGTGGCTCTTTCATTATGGAAGATTTTCGAAGCAGGGAATAATGTAGGCATAGGAGAGCCCAGCTTTTCCATGTCAAATGGAAACCTTTCCATGTCAGTACCCTTTTATATGAATAACACAGGCTTTTATGACATCTCAGAATTGTACTTAAACATGCACATATGCAGCGAGAAAGGCGAAATTATAAAATTTTTAACACAACCGATAAACATTCCAGCAGAAAGTGTGGTTACATTCAACTTTAATGCCACTGTAAGCTTGGCGAATGTGCTTTCAAAGGATAGGGAACTCTTAACAAACAGTAAAGATTTAGATGTTAGCATTGCCCTACACTTCCGCGTAGCTTACGTACTAGCCTTTAATGTCGCCAGAAACTTCACTTATAAGTGGGGTGCGCCCCTCAGCAACTTAACTGTAACTTATGTTGGCAGCAACGCCACACACATTTATTTTTTGTTGAACTTTTACAATAACGCCTTATTCCCATTAAGCGGACCATTAAAAGTTGAGCTTTATAATCTCCAAAATGTTTCGATAGGCTCAGCTGTGCAAGTTTTAGATGTAGCATCTAATGGATTCTATCAAGGATTACTTGGGATACCCGTCTCCCAAATAGCTGGAGAAGGTATAATCCGCTTATTCTTTGCAGACAACCAATTTTTTGAAAGGCGCTGGGGGTCTCCATGAGCGAAGTTAAAACCCAAGCCAAATCAACTCGCCGGAAAACCCTTTTCAAAATTGCGAAGGCGACTGTCATAACAGCCATTTATGGATTTGTTTGGCTTATCATTTGGTTTTTACTTTCAAACTTCTTGGGGCCAATCTTCCAACAGTTTTCAACATTATATTGGATTTTGGCTTATGTCTCACTTTTCTTCACTTTCGCCATAAAAATAAGCGAAGGCACTATCTACCAATACATACTCATCATTTTAAGATCCTTCTTCGTAATAGTCTATATTGCCTATTCAACAAACTTCGGCGTTTTCAGCATGAGTTTTGAAGGTTTCAACTTTACAGTAGAATTTATTCCGCTTCTGGCAGTAATGGTTGCAATAAACCTTCTATCAATAGCTAGGGGGCTTATACAAGCCATAGAATT
>JAWAZO010000053.1:0-6781 GCA_038817565.1 Bathyarchaeia archaeon | reverse complement strand
GTTAAGCCGCTTCTTGAAAGCCCTGGAACAACAGCTATGCCTTGAGCAACACCCATTAGAAAGGCTTGTGAAAAATCAATTTCGTCCACCTTTTCCCTTCCAATTCTTGAAAGGCAGAGCACCACACCACACGCAATAAAAGCTACCGCTATAAACCAAATTTCACCAAAAAAGTCTTCTAAAAACAAGTGAAAGGTCAGTCCAATAATTATGGTTGGTGCCGCCCCAACAGTTATGAGCGGGATAAATCTTCCATAACCAGACTTAAAATCTAAGCGTTTAAGAGCTGAAAGGATTTTTTGGATATCGCTTCTAAAGAAGGCTAAAACTACAGCTAATGTTCCGAAATGGAGAATAGCATCAAAGAGCAAAGGAACTGTTAAGCCTAAAAACTTTTCAGAAAGCTTCAAGTGTCCAGTGCTTGATATTGGAAGCCACTCCGTTAAACCTTGAATGATGCCGAGAATCAAGGCTCTAATCAGCTGGTCAAGGCTCATGCGTAACTTCCCTAGCTAGTGGAGGCAAAGAGTGACTTTGCAATTGTTTAATATTAAAACTTGTGGCGCTTTCAGAAAACCTTCACTTCAACATCGTCCATATAATAGGTTAGGTAGGCTTCCCAACGCACAGAAATCCCAATAGCAACCCATAATTCCCCACCTGAACTTGAGTCTAGAACTGCGGAGTATTCATAGCGTTTCCATCCAACCACCTCATTAGCCGCACCTATAACGTAGAAGTCTGCCTCCGCTTCCGGATCTTTAAAACCTACATATGCACATACAGCTGCTAATGCGTTAAAGCTTTCTTGTTGGCTGTAAAGCCAAAAGGAAACCCTAACATGTGAACGTTTGACAGCTTCAATTTTCGTTTCAATCCAAATGGTTCCATCATCTTGTCGCCCATCTATAAAAAATTCCAAAGAATTTTGTCCAGAATGTGCTATGTCTGATGTGCGGCTTATATGCCACTCTACTGGTTGTCCAGGGTTGTTTGGGTCTTCCGGAACATCCGCATCCACAACCCACCGTCCAAAACCATTTTCGAAGCTCTCAAAATATTCAAAAAAGCGAGAACTAAAAACCCATACACCGATTACCCCAAGCACTATGGCTATTATCACTAAAACTGCAAGAATCACATAAACCCTCTTCAAAACCTCACACCTTACGGCATAGAAAAGAGCACCTCCTTTATAATGCTAAAGCTTAGAACAAAACTAAGCCTATAATTAAGCTTAAAGACCAATGGGCGCTTATTATCCAAAAAGGTGAAAATGTCATGGCTGAATATCCTCCCGGAAGCCGTGAAGACCGCGAAATGTTAGAAAAAATTCCCATGGAAAAGCTTCTAGACTATTTCTTTTTACAAATTAGGAATTTGTGGCGTGTCGACGGCCTATACTTCCTTGGAATAGAACAGAAATTTGGAACTGAAGCAGCAACAGAAATAGATGCGGGTGTTTGGGAGGCTATGGCGGCTATTGAAGCCAAAAGCCTTCAAAGAATGTTTGGCGTGGGCGAAAACCCTGACATACCAACAATTACAAGGCTTTTGCGTTTAACGAGTTGGGCTTTGGACCAGCCCTTCAAAACGGTTGAGATTTCCGCTGAAAGGGCTGTTCTGAGTATAAACCGTTGCAGGACACAAGAGGCTAGGCTAGGCAAGGATTTGGGCGAGTTTCCATGTAAACGCGTTAGGTATGGCTATTTAAAGAATTTTGCAAAGACCTTAAACCCAAAAGTTGAGGTTAACTGCCTCTTCTGTCCGCCTGATGAGCATCCGCAAAATCTCTGGTGCAGTTGGGAGTTCAAAATGCCAAAAAATAATGAATAAAAAGAGATTGGGAGTTAGAAAATGTTAAACTTGTAAATCTAATTACTAATACCTTCGCCTTTGATTTCTTCTCTTCATCCAGCACTCACGGCAGTAAACCGGTCTGTTGGGGTCTGGAACGAAGGGAACTTCGCACTCTTGACCACAATCAGAACAGACTGCCTTGTGCATCTCTTTACCAGACATTTCGCCTACTCAACTCCTTTAACTTATATTGTGCAAAAGCCGCCCTTTTGAAAAGCAGTTTTGCACGACCATCATATAAGCGGTTATGTCCCATATAAGAGTTTACCACAGAAAACATGAAAGTAACGTAGAGAAAAAGCACAAAACGTTAACTGGTTATGTCAAGGGTTTTCTGCTTTTCTGCTGATGTGAAGTTTGAGACTCTCACGCCTACAAGCCTAATTTTTCTTTCTGGTTTTAGGTAGTCTTGTATGAGTTCTTTTGCTGTTTTCTTTAGGTCTTGGAGGCGGTTTGTTATGAAGGGTAGCGTCTTACTGTGGGTGTGGGTTTCGAAGTTTTCGTAGCGAACTCGCACCGTAACAGTCTTGAAGTATAGCTGCTGCCTTATGAGGTCGTTGTGAACTTCTTCTGCAAGCTTTTCCAAAGTATTTAGAACAAGGTTAAAGTCCGATGTGTCCTCTTCGAAGGTTATATCTCGGCTTATAGACTTTATTTGCCGTTGCTCTTCAACTTCGCTTTTGTCTATGCCATGAGCCATTAAATAAAGCTGGGTTCCCATCGCTCCGAATGTTTCCGTTAACACTGTTGGGTCGTAGCGGGCTAAATCCCCAATGGTTTTTATTCCCATGGCTCGAAGCTTCTGTTCTGTTTTCCTTCCAACCCATAAGAGCTTGCGAACCGGCAGAGGAGCAAGAAACTTTGCGGCTTCCTCTTCTCTAACTACTGTTAGGCCGTCTGGTTTTTGATGGTCGCTGGCTATTTTGGCTATAAGCTTGTTGGGTCCAATCCCGATAGAGCATGTGAGCCCCTCCTTTTCCATGATTTCCTTCTTTATTTGACTGGCTAGGGCTTCTGCTTCGGCATAATCCTTAACCCTTGAGGTTACATCCAAAAAGGCTTCATCTATTCCCCAGCTTTCAAACTTGTCAGCGTATTTCCGCAGAATCGCCATAATCCTCTCTGAAACTTTTGTGTAAAGTTCATAATTTACTGGTAGGTAAATTGCGTGTGGACAAAGCTTCCAAGCCTTGGAGATGGGCATACCTGACCTTACACCGTATTTACGGGCTTCATAGTTGCATGTGCTAACAACGCCCCGTCCCTTCCCTTCTTTTGGGTCCGCTCCCACAATGACTGGTTTTCCTCGGTATTCTGGGTGCTCCCGCTCTTCTATAGCTGTGAAGAAGTGGTCCATGTCAACGTGGAGGATTATGCGCTTTTTCTCAGCCATAAACCCGACTTTTCCAAAGCCACTTTCAAATGTTAAACAGCTTTCATAAAATTTGAATCTATCGCATTTCGCTATGTTTAGTTTTGCTAATGATTACGACTTCATAACTTTTAATGCTTCCGATTCCGACTATAAAGGGCTGAATGAGGATGCGCCAAAATGAAGGTGCTTATGGAAAAGGATGCCCAACAAATCGCCATAGAATTTTTGAAAAAGAGGAAGAACACTGATAAGATAGACATATCATCGGTTGAACAGCGGAATGGATGCTGGGTTATTAAGGGAACATGCCCCATAGACCTGGAAGGGCACCCGTGGGCTGAAAAATTCGAAGTGGTTGTGGACGCGAAGGGTAAGATAAAATCCACAGACTTTTCACTGCTGTAAACGTGCAACACCAACCATTTTTAGAATCAAAAAGCATATCTAAGGATGAAACCGTTAAGAAATTGGAGATATCCCTTGTTTAGTAAAATTCTCGTTCCCTTGGATGGTTCTGAACATTCTTTAAAGGCATTAGACATAGCCATACAAATAGCAAAAAAGTTTGATGGGAAAATCACCCTAATACATGTTTACTCTGTAAGTGCCAGACCAGTATTTGTTCCAGAACCATCAACTCTTACGCCTGGAATACCAATAATGACACCCGCTGAATACTCTAGGGTAGCTGAAGCTGTTAGGGAGGCTGGAGCCAGAATACTGGCCCAGGGAAAGGATAAAGTCAGGGCTGAAGGTGTTGAGGTTGAGGCTATTCTTAGGGAGGGGCATGTTGTCCACGAGATTGTTAAGGTGGCTGAAGAGGGCAAGTTCGACTTGATCGTCATGGGCGCCAGAGGGATAAGCAAGATTAGGGAGTTGATTCTAGGAAGCGTAAGTGATGGAGTTATAAGAAACGCTCCATGCCCCGTTTTAGTAACAAAATAGTTTTTCTCCGATTTTACATTACAGTTTAACCTAAACCTTCAAACATGCCTAGGCTTAAGTCTTAAGCCAAAAAGTTTATTTTTCCTTTAGTCGGATTTTCTCACCTTCCAGTTGGAGGCAAGCCGACTCGAAAATGTTTGGGTTCATGCCTAAAATGAGTGAAGTGGGCGTGGTGACTTCAGCAGGAGGAAGCATGTATGCTGAAGCTGAAGTCGTCACGTTCGCTGATGCTTGCATTAGCTTTAAGTACTCTATACTCTTTAGGAGTCGGCTTGCTGGGTCCCATATACCCCATATTTGTTGTTAATCGCTTTTCAGCCACAATAATGGATGTAGGCCTGTTATACGCGCTCTTCTGTGGGGTTGCCGCCCTCTTCAAAGTGGTTGCTGGGAGGTTTGCAGACGTCTATGGTAAGGAACGCATATTCTCAGTAGGAGTTTTGATGGGCGCTGTATGCTCATTAAGCTACATCTATGCACCAAACATAACAAGCCTATACATAATAGAATTCTTGTTCGGCGTCTCCTATGCTCTGCAGCGTCCATCCCTATTAGCCCTAATAGTGGACTTGGGCGAAAAGAAGAAAAGCGGAACAGTGCTGGGAATTTTCGAATCCATATACGACATAACCGAGGCGGCTGCAGCCCTACTCGCCACATTTATTGCCACAAAAATCGGCTTTGAAACCCTTTTCTATATATGTTCTGGATGTCAAGCTACAACGGGAATCTTCATCCTAAAGTATAAACGTTAAAGTTATTATTGTGTGTGGATTTAATGCTGAATAGCATAAGCATAGAAGCCCGGTGGTGTAGCGGTCAAGCATGGGGGCCTCTGGAGCCCCTGACGGGAGTTCGAATCTCCCCCGGGCTACCAAAACATGCTTGGTTTAGACTGGTATTGAACGGCGTTTGAAAGTTCTATAGCCGATCATGATTAATGTGCATATTATGGTCCAAGTGGTTACTACTCTGACGGCTGTTGCGTTCACGCTGTGGACATTTATTTGTGTCGGATCTTGTGTAAGAAATAGTGCACAGAAAGCGAATATCACTACTGTTAAGGCGCCAATTATATCTATCAGCTTTTCTTTCCGCTGGGTTTTTGCTGACGTTTGTTTTGGAATTGTCTTTCTGAATATGATGGCTGTTGATATGGATATTATGGCAATTACTATGTAGGCTTCTGGGCGGATTTGTGGGGTTTGCGACACATTTATCTGTATTCCAATGCGGAAAAGAAAACCTACAAAAATAAGCGTTAGAAGCAAGATTACCCTTTGGATTTTTGAAAGCGTTTTATGATTCCAGTTTCTTGGAAAAAGGCGGGTTGCGATGTAAAAGGTTAGAACTCCTTGAGTCATGCCCCACCAGAAAAAGTTTACGAATATAAGCGCCGCCCAGTTTACGCCGAAGGCTTGAGGTTCAACAAACTGGGCTGCTGGCACAAAAACTGTGAAGATTGTTCCGAAAAGGAATCCTGCAATGAGGACGTTGTAGTCTTTCAAGTGGTGTTTGACTATTAAGTCCTCTAAAAGGGTGAAGTATGGGAAGTAAACCAGAAACAGAAATATTGGCAGCATTGGGCGGACGACAAGATTGTTTACGCCTCGCATGGAATATTCAAATAGTAAGTTGAAGCCTACCGCTGTGAACACTATTTTCCAATGGTTCAATCTAACCTCGCCGTTCATTTTATGCAAACCACGTTATAAACAAATGTGAATAAATGGTTTACAACAACAGATTATGCTCATAAATCTAAAAGAGGGTCTCGCCGTTTTGTCCCGAATTGGTGGTTGGCGAATTACTCTATTCCCCATTTCTTGGTTATCTTAACTATTAGGAAGACCACGAAAGCCACTATGAGGAATGTTATTAAGGCGCCTACAAAGTGTCCAATGCGGAAAGGCCCTAAAACAAATGCTTCCCACTCTACGCCAGGTAGCACTAATGTTATTATTGGCATTATTAGGTCTCCTACGAGCGCCTGAACAAGTGTGCCTAGGTATATGCCGAGGATGAAGGCTACAGCCATTCCCATAACCTTGTATTTGGATATGAAGTCTAAAAACTCGTTCCATAAGCCTTTCTTGGGCGGTGGAGCTGGTTTAGGCTCTAATAAGGCTTTTATTTCCTTTAGAACTTGCAATATTTCCTCATCTTTAGTTTTCGTTTTTGACATAACCTTTCACATGCCTTACCTTTTGTGTTAGTTAGCATTTAAAACTTGTCCATTTTGGGTTGTTTTTATTAGCCATGTTCCGTCGCATGTTGCCGTGTTTAAGCCTTTTAGGCCTTCGCGGCACGTGGCAAACTTTAGCCCATATTTTTTGGCTAGTCTTGCCAGATTTTCCATCAGCCTAAGCCTCACAGTTTTCGGCATGTAGGTGTATCGCCCTAATTTTTCGCCTCTCTCGAAATAGAGAGGCTTAAGTTTTTCAGCTGTTTTTGGCATTGTTAGGCTTAGTCTTTGCCAGTTGTCGGCTTTAACCTTGTATGTGGAGGCTGTTATGTGCCTAACGCCTATTTCTGCTAGTGCCCTAACAAGGGTTTCGGGATTCTCGTTCACGTATGGGATTATTGGGTCTATGCGTACAG
>JAWAZO010000052.1:0-6794 GCA_038817565.1 Bathyarchaeia archaeon | reverse complement strand
GTCAATTAGGGTTATGTGAATTGACCCTTCCGAGCTAATTTTATCCAGCAAATACTTTTCAACAGTCCCTATCAAGGGTTCTCCATCCTTTATTGGGCTTCCTTAACTTCTGGGGCGGGTGTTCTTCTTGCACCGCTGTAAATTTTGTCGGTAAACATGCAGTATACGTCTATCTCGCCAAAGGCGCCACTAACAGAAAACTCATCTTTAGCACCGCAGTTGCCGCAGCTTACAATAGCCTTTCCCTCATCCTTGAACATTTCCACACGAACCGACACCTTCCCACAAATGGGGCAGGAGAAGAATTTTGGCAAACGTTTCTTTGGAATACGGACAACCTTCCGCCTTCTACGCCCCATACGCCAATCCTTCATTCATAGTGCTTAGGCCACATCTATTCATTATCCCATCTTCGTCCTTAAATACTTGCCTAATCCCATAAACATTGAGGATGAAACTTTGAAACTGACACCATCAGTTTTGGAGCTGGACTGGGCGGAAGTGGAAGAAAAAATAACGCACTTCATAAAAGACTATGTGGAAAAAGCAAAGGCTAAAGGGATAGTTTTAGGACTCTCCGGAGGCATAGACAGCAGCACAGTAGCGGCTTTGTCCGCAAAAGCCATCGGAGGAAATAAGGTTTTGGGGCTTATGCTACCAGAAAAGGAAACGTACAACCCAAAAGACATGGCACACGCAAGGCTTGTGGCAGAAAAGTTCGAAATTAAAACAGAAATAATAGACATTACACCCGCCTTAGAGGCCGTTCAAAAAACAATACCAATCTTTGATGATAAAGACAAACTTTGTAAAGGCAATTTAAAAGCACGAACACGAATGCTCTACCTTTACTATTACGCCAACAGACTAAACTTAATAGTGTGCGGAAGTTCCGACAAGTCAGAAACAATGATGGGCTACTTCACAAAATGGGGAGATGTCGCAGCAGACATCTCCCCAATAATGGATTTATATAAAACCCAAGTGAAAAAACTTGCAATCTATTTAGGCATACCAGAGGAAATCGTGGAAAAGCCGCCGTCCCCAGCCTTATGGCCGGGACAAACGGCTGAAGAAGAATTAGGGATAAAGTATGAAACGTTAGACCTTATCTTATACGGGCTTGAGCATTTTATGAAAACAGAAGAAATAGCAGAGCAGCTCGGCATACAAGCTGACTTAGTAGAAAGAGTTAAGGAGCGATGGCGAAAAATGGAACATAAAAGAAGAATGCCACTCACAACAAAACTTCAATATAGGACTGTTGGATTTGACTTTAGGGTGCCATTCACACTGTAAGGAAGGAAAAACTTGAAGGAAAAATTTTTGACCGCCCTAGCTCAGATAAGTTGCCGAAGAGGAGACAAAAAGGCAAATATACAAAAAATTGAAGAATACGCCGAAAAAGCAAAAAAGCAAGACGCCGAGCTCGTCATTTTCCCTGAACTATCACTTACAGGATATACCATAAGGGATGAACTTTTCGATTTAGCGGAAAAGATTCCTGGACCATCAACCAACGCCGTTGAAAAAATCGCAAAAAAACATAAAATCTACATAGTGTTTGGAATGCCGGAACTCAGCGGAAAAACGCAGGCAACAATTTATAACTCGGCAGTCCTTGTGGGACCAGAAGGCTATATTGGGCGCTATAGGAAAATGCACCTACCAACCCACAGTGTTTTTGAGGAAAAACGGTATTTTAGACAAGGCTACCAAGTAGGAGCATTTAAAACAGACATGGGGAAAATTGGTCTGATCATATGCTATGACATCTTCTTCCCAGAAATTTGCCGGCTAACACGTTTAGAAGGCGCCAAAATGATTGTTTGCATCTCAGCCTCACCAGCCGTTCGTAAATCATTCTTCGAAATTCTAACGGCTGCGAGGGCTATTGAAAATGCAGCGTTTTTGGCCTATGTTAACCTCGTTGGTATAGAAGACGGATTACAGTTCTGGGGTGGAAGCAGGCTAATAGCCCCAAACGGAAAACTTATTGCAAAAGCGAAATACAACGAGGAAGACCTTGTAGTGGGAGAGGTTAACTACGCTGACATTAAGCCTGTGGAAATATTTGTCCCAACGTTGAAAGATTTGCGGCTGGAACTCTTCGACAAATTAAAGGAAAAGGCAGAAGAACTTTAAAGAACCCCTTTAAGTTTTCTCACAGCCTTTTCTATGCGGTAGAAAGCCTCTTCTAGCTGGTCATAAGCGGCAGCATAAGAAATTCTAATGTAGCCCTCACCATAAGAACCAAAAGCAGAACCTGGAACCGTGGCAACTAGCGCCTCTTTAAGTAGAAAGTGGGCAAAATTCTCTGAAGACATGTTAAAGGCCTTTATGCTCGGAAACATATAGAAGGCGCCTTTAGGGAGGATGCAGCCAAATCCGCCAATCTCATTCAGCCTCTTAAAAGCAAATCGTCTTCGCCTATCAAACTCAGACACCATTTTCTCCACTGAGTCTTGCGGCCCTCTCAAGGCGGCTAATGCAGCATATTGCGCAAAATTATCTACACAAGCAACAAAATATTGGTGGCAAAGCCATAGGAGGGCAATAAGCTCTTTAGGCCCGTAAACATAGCCAACCCTTAAGCCTGTCATGGCATAAGTTTTAGAAAAAGAGTTTACAACCAAGGCACGTTCCCGCATTCCCGGAAACGCCGCCAGACAATGATGCCTTTCTCCATCATATACTATTTTCTCATAAACTTCATCTGAAATCACAATTAAGTCACGCTCAACAATGATTTCAGCTAGCGCTTTAAGTTCATCATATGAAAGGGTAACCCCTGTTGGGTTGTTGGGGTAGTTCAGAATTATCACGCGTGATTTCCTCGTGATAAGTGACGTCACATTATCAATGGAAGGTTTAAATCCGTTTTCCTCCAAGATAGGTATTGAAACAGGAATGCCGCCAACAAGCCTAACACATGGTTCATAACAAACAAATCCTGGATTAGGGATTAATACTTCCTCACCGGGGTTAACAAGCGCCATTAAAGCAAGTGAAATAGCCTCTATCCCGCCGACAGTAACTAGTACTTCCGCGTCTGGATCATATTTAAGGCCGTATTCATTGTACGCTTTTTCTGCCAAGGCTTCTCGAAGTTCAGGAAGACCGTTGGTTGGGGCATAGTGGGTTTTACCCGCTAAAGTGGCTCTATAACCCTCTTCTAAGGCATGCCTTGGCGGCGTAAAATCCGGCTCTCCGATGCTTAAATTAATAACGTCGGGAATTTCTTGGGCTAAAGAAAAAAATCGGCGTATTCCTGATGGTTTTATGTTTTTTAGGCGTTCAGCAGCCTTAAATCGCACTTTCAAATGCGCCCCTCATTACGCTATTACGGCTTAACATATAATAGAGTTGCTACCAAAGGCATGGTTTATGTTGCAAAAGAATTCTTTTAAATATCCGTATACAAAAGCGTATTCAAATAGCACAAGTTAGGAGAGTGAAACAGAAATGTTAAAAAACAGTATACAATTGTGGCTGAAAAAGTCCTTAGAAGACCCCATCGTCAAAATATTGACAAAAAATAGCCACTTAACAAAAACACAGCTAGAAACGCTGCTCATAGACATTTTAGCCGAAAACATCGCAGGGAAACCACTAAAATACGATGAAAAAGCCAGATTACGGTTAACAAAGGCAAAAATAAGCCGCGGAGCCTTTAACAGAACCCTAAGACAAGCACAAGAGAATGTAATAAGGGCGATATACACAGTACTACTTTTAGGGTATTTAGGAATCTTTGAAAGCACAGCTCTTGATCAGTATATTGAAATTGCAAATAAATTGCAAGAATACGTAGAAGCTCACAAAACCATGTCAAGTAAATCTGAACACCTAGAGGAACAAATGAAATTCATTGAAATATTAAGAGAAGAGCTTGAAAATGGCTTAAAAATGCTTTCAAAGCCTTCGGAAGGTTTTCCGTGACATCACAAATCACAAAGAGGGTTCTCACGATTCCGCGCAACATTAGAAAAGAAAAATGAAATAAGTGGCTAATTGTCAAAAGTAGGCAATAAAATGGCCTTTCAATCCGAAAATGCTGATTGTTCTTTACGCTCTTGTGACTTGTGATATCATATGTTTTGAATAGAACCGCAATCTTTAAATGGTTTCAGGCTTAAACAACGTGATGTGTGATGTAACATGTTTAGGTCACAGCACCCCACAAAGGAGTCACAGGTGGCATCACATGATTGACCTATTAATCTTTGTTTCCTGTATTTTATTTGCTGCTGCTGTTGGCGCAGCTGCCGCGTATTACAGGAACCTTGTTAGAGTCAAAAAAGAATATGAGAGGGCTAAGGAAGCGTTTAATGATATTGTCTTGAGTTTTAGTAGGGAGCTTAAGCGTGCAACGGATAGCTTGCAAACTATTTCATACAAAACTGAGGCTGCTTTTTCAAAGAGTAGCGATGCACTAAAGGCTTTTAAAGAGCTGGAAAATCAGCTAAAACTTTTGGAAAGCAATGCAAAGCAGCTGCTGGAGGATCGAGAGCGAATACTAACACGGATAAGTGACATAGAAAAGCAGGCGCGTGACATCACTGAGTCGCATAAGGAAGTTCTTGCCAAATTATCGATCATTGAAGAAAAAACCCAAAAAGCACCGATTTTACATGAACTTGGAGCCGAAACGGCTATCCCCATAAAAAAGGAAAAAGCATTAGCCAAATTAACAGAAACTGAATTGGCTGTACTTGAGATGTTAGCTGTTGAAGGCCCTAAAACAGCTCCGGAAATTAAGGAAAGGATTAAGCTTAGCCGTGAGCACACAGCCAGGCTTATGAAGAAGCTTTTCGAGGAGGGCTATCTGGAAAGGGATTCAAGCAAAACTCCCTTCAAATACAGTTTAAAGAAAGAGATGGAAAAATTTTTGAAAAAAGCTGAAACAGAGGTTGCCTAGAAGCGCATTAACCCTCATTTTGTGTGTGATGTTTTACTATAATTTGTGGAGGGCCGGGTGCAATTTTGTACTTAAAGTGGTTAGAAGCGCCAGCCTTTATAAGTATACCCCTGTTCGCCATCCTTGAAAGGTAAGTTGCCACCGTACTGAGGCTGATAGGTTCGTTAAACTCTTGCTCATAGGCAGCTTGAACCTCCTTTGATGTAAACCAAACTATTGGGAAGCGCTTTTGAAGGACGGCCAACAACTTTTCGTATTTGGACTTTTCAACAGTTTCAATATCAGCTCCAGGATTAGCCCCGCTTGCTGCAACTCCTCCTAACAACTCAACTAAGTCCAATAAGCGAAGAGCCTTGTCTCGCGTAATCTGTCCTTCAAAGGCAATGCTATATTTATTGCCCTCACCGTCGAACACTTCGATGCGCATTCTCCTCGCTGGCACTATTGCTGGCACCTGTAAGTTCTTTTCACAAGTTTGCATTTCACAAGATATAGCTGTTACGGTGAAATTGAGCAAATTTAAAAAGACAATTTTGAGCCTAAAAAAGCATAAAGAGCTGTTCTTCCAGAAAATTTGGATTGCAAAGTTCACAGAGAGTCTATTTGCGAAAATAAAAGAACTGACAAGTTATGCTTGCTGTTTCCAGTAGAAATAATGGGGTGGCTTTTTCGCAGAAAAAAGACACAAAAATGGCAACATTGCAAGAATTATAAGGATAAAAACGTCAAAGCTAAATAAAATTCACAAGGTTTTCACAAGTGTGAACACAAATCATGGACCATACAGAACTTCTCTTAAGCGGTGGTCATCACTAGTTATAAAGGTTGCAATCTTCTCTTTGTTATTTTTAGCCTATTTCACTTAGTAAAATGATGGGGGTCACCCCATTATTTCCGCTGGAAGCATAATGAGGTAAGGTTTAGCAATGTTGCTTGAAAACATTTCAGTTTAGGTATAAAAACTTCTACGAGAACCTTTTAACTTTAAAGAACTCACTAACCTTTCAGAGTATTTTCTTTTTCGGAGAAAAGAAACCAGATTAATTTTCCAAGCTTTAAGAGTTTTCCAGTAGAAAGTGTGGGGTCCCCCCTCTTCCCGCATCAAATGGGTCATTGCTTTTTAGGATTTTTCTGTTGTTGATTCACTTTTTTGTATGGCATGCCTTATCTTAAAACTTTGTTAGTAAAGGCGAAGGCGTGTAGCAATGAATGCCCATGTGGGAGGAAGGATTAGCTAATGAAAGATGCAGGTGTACTTGACGAAGTGTTTGATAGGTTCTGTACAGCGTTAGGCGTGTTTAAAGATCGGGAGGTTCTCCGCCACGATTATTTGCCTGAAAGACTTCCTCATCGTGAGGATCAAATCCGCACCATCGGTGAAGTGATTGCACCGGTTCTAAAAGGTGCACGCTGCTCTAATATTTTTGTTTATGGAAAGACTGGAACTGGTAAGACAGCTGTTACAAAGTATGTCTTAAACCGCTTAGAGGCTAAGGCTAGGGAGGTCGGGGCGCCTGTTAGTTTCTGTTATGTGAATTGCCGTCTGGCCGGGACAGAGTACCGAGTCCTTGCAGGCCTATGCCAAAGCATTAACCTTAATGTTCCGTTTACTGGTCTATCTTTAGGCGAAGTCTTTGACAGATTTAAGCAAGGCTTGGATACAGCTAAAAGAATACTGATCATCGCCCTTGATGAAGTGGACGCCATAATAAAAGCACGGGGGGACATTCTTTTGTATGAACTAACAAGAATCAACGAGACGTTAGCCCGCAGTAAAGTTTCCATAATTGGCATTTCCAATGATTTGCGCTTAAAAGAGTTTCTGGACCCTCGAGTTTTAAGCTCGTTGAGCGAGGAGGAAATTGTCTTTAGA
>JAWAZO010000051.1:0-6831 GCA_038817565.1 Bathyarchaeia archaeon | reverse complement strand
TTAAAGAACCTATACAGTTTGAACCTTACATTGTCAATGGTGTCTATTGGTGGTTGGAGGATTAAGCCATTGAATCTTAATAGCATCCAGTCTTTGCCCAATTTGATTTCGGCTGAAAGGTTATCAGCATCGATTATTGTTTCATTTAACATGCGCAGTTGCCACGGCATATGCCATGGATTAGTGGCGTTCCAGTAGTCTATGTAGAAGCTTTTTATGTGGTTTAACTCTGCTTTGAAGTCGCCTTCAAGGATCCATGTGGCAGTGAAGTCAGCCCTTCCATAGGTGTAGTTTACTGTGGCATCGTACAGTGTTAAGTTGCAATATCTAACGCTTAGATACTTCATTAATATCTGGCGTAATTGTTCATTGGGCGCTATTTCTGGCAGTAGCGGGTTTATTTCCTCTTCCAGTTGAGTGCAGTTTATCAACATCGAAGCGTTTAATGTCAGCTTATGCGTGTTGCTGGAGTATCGGGTGTCCAAACTGAAGTCTTTGATGGCATAGGCTGTGGCGTTTAAGATTTTAAGGTATGCAGTAATCTGCGCGGCGTAATCCGGTGGAACTGTTGGGGGTATTTTTTCTAAAGCACTTTCCCATAGTTCAGCAACGTTGCACAATACTTTCATCTCCACCGTGGCCAGTTTCAACGCGTAGTAGTAGTCCAGTGTTAAAGAGGCTTTTTCAACAGAAGAGAAAACAGAGTCTAACGCTGCGTAGACAAACTGCTCTGATTGAGAACTGCCGCCAAACATTATCTGGTTTAGAAGTTTTGCAAAAAGCATTGTGAAGTTTCCTTGCAAGGTGGCGTTGTACCTAATTTCTGCACCATCGCCGTCTGGCCATTCAGTCTTCGTTGTGTTTAATTGTGTGCATATGATTAGGCCGTTGGTCATGTTGGCAATCAAGCCGTTGGGCCCTGGGAGGGTGCTGTTTAAATGGACGAGAAGGTTTTCAAGAGTTGTTGAGTCTATCGTGCCTATTGGTGGTGGATAGTTGCCGTAAGTTACGTTTAAGTGGTCTGTTAGGCGTAACTCCGTCTTATTTCCACTGAAATCTATTACGATGTCTAAAAATCCTGGAATGAAGGGTATAAGGTGGAATGTTATGTTTCCTGTGAATTCGCCATTTTCAAAGTACACGTTCACCGTTATGTCTGTGGCGTTAAATGGAAACATTGACCCTAATGAAGCTGGCAGTTTTGTCTCTCCTAGTAGGTGGAAGTTAAGCATACCGTTGCTGTAGCGGCCTGTTAATTCAAAATCGCTTGAGTTGAAGGGGTAGGTGTATATTGCCGCTTGCGGCATTAACATTGTGAGGGCTAGAGTGGTGTTTGATAGGCCGTTCTGGATTTTTGATTTCAAAAGTGCAGTTGTAAAGTTAAAGGGCCACTGAAACATGCCATTTGGTAAAAGTAAGACGCCTGAAAGGGAGCCTGTTGTTGTGTTTCCGACCGTTGAAAGGTTTACTGATGCATTCATTAATGGGCCGGTGTTTGGAGGATACATATGCGTGAAATTGAACAAGCCGTCAAGGCCTATTGTGCCGTTCGGGTGGACTGTGAAGTTTATTTGCATGTCTTGTAAGGGAGCGTCGAAAAGCGTATAGTTATATTTTTGTGAGAGGGGCATGGAAAGGACGTAATCTAACGTCATCCATGTGTTCATATCCCTTATATATATTTCAATGAGACTTTGTGGGCTAAATTGATGGTAAGCGAGCATAGCACCATCATATTCAAAATAAACGTTGTGATAGCCCACGTTAAAGTAGTCAACAACCTCTTTGTATGTGTAAAAGCCTCCACCGTCTTCGGATAATCCGGAAACACTTATTCCGTAGTAACCTGCCTCTGCAACTTCAATCTCAACACCAACCTCCAAATAGTTGTATAATCCATTTCCGTCAGTATCTACACCTTCATCTGACACTTTCCCAGTTAATCGCGCAAGATAATCAAAGTCTGTGTAATTGTATGATTTGCTTAGTTGAACCCACGATCTTGAGTCAATTTGATATGAAATATTGGTTAGTTCATCCACCCACGAGAGACTTACGTAGCTAACCATCATCACATTAATAACGCGAGAAGCATAGATGCTGAATCCGCTGAGAAGAACATTTAACCAACATTTCTCTGTAGTTAAAGATGCCTTTGTACTACCGTATACGTTGACGTAATTGTAAGAGGAGTTATATAATCCACTTATATAGACTTCGTATAGTCCAGCTTCTGTGACATCGGCCTCAACGCTTATGTTGAGGTAATTAAAAAGTCCATCGCCATCCGTGTCCACGCCCTCGTCATGGATTATGTCTGTGAATTTTGCTCCCGGCTCATCAAACTGCGTGTAATTGTAAGTTTTTGACAAACTTAGCTCTGAACGGTAATCCAACCAATAATAATATTCGCCGTAAAGATATATTTCAAGAAGTTTTGTCACATTAACCTGCGCTTGTCTTATGGTTGCGCCGAAGAATCTTATGCTTACGTTTTGTAACCCTAAGCCGAGATAAATTCTGTTGTAGGTATAAAGCCATACACGTCGTCCATAATCGTCGCCAAGTGCATGCACCTCGAGACGGTAGACTCCGGCGGTAGCTACATTTACTCCCAATTCTGCGACAAGATAATTGAATAATCCGTCTCCGTCTGTGTCTAAGCCATAATCATAAACATTTCCAGTTAATTGGGCGCCGTTAACCGCTTTTGTTGTTTTGGTAATCCATAACGGCGAGATTGTTGCCGACAAGAGTAGAAAAATTGCGGCGATTGAAATGCATGTTTTTCTTTTCATTTTAATATCTCCGTTGCAACATTGTTATGTTGGTAAACGTTTTATAAATACTTTAACAACTTATGTAGTTTTGAAATGAGACTGCTAACGTTTTGTTTCCGCAACTTATTCCGAAGAAAGCTTAGAACGAGCCTTTGCATTTTAGGCGTGGCCTTAGCAACAGCCTTTGTTATCGCAGTTGGCGCCACCACAACGCGTTACATAACAGTAATTAAGAGTATGAACGTGCTCTTCAGCGGACAAGTAATGGTTGTAACCAAAGGAGCAATAGTGATTCAAGCAATACCGATAACCCGGGGCATGCTTCCTGAAAGTCTAGCCGCAAAATTAAAGGAAACTTTTCCAGAGGTTGAAGATGCGGTTCCAGCCTTACTAGTTACGCCTTCAATCTATTTTGGAAACACACTTCTGCCCGTGCCTGAAAACTTTAGTCTTGGCATACCAGTTAATAAGTGGCATAGTGTTCTTGGACCCATAATGCTGAAAAGCGGCGGGCGTCTCCCAGCAAACGATACATGCAATGAGGTGGTTATAGGCGGTTCCTTAGCAAAACAGTATAATTTTGCTGTTGGGGACACGCTGCGGATTGGCGGACACAACATAACAGTTGTTGGAGTTTTAGATACAAAATCAGCTGTTTTAGATCGCTTTTTGGTCATGTCTCTAAAACTTGCTCAAAAAATCTACGATTATCAAGGCAAAGCTAACATAATTTTAATAAAACCTGTTAAAGGCTGTGAGCCGCAAGACCTCGCGGCAGCCATTGAAAATCATGCAGATTATAAGGATTCTATTAAAGCCTTAACAGAGGATGAGAGAAACGATATAGTTCAACCAATCTTCGCCCAAATCGAAAGCTGGAACATCGGCATACAATCAGTTGTTTTTAGCATGAGCCTTATACTCGTCATGACCGTGAACCTAATGAGTGTTTCAGAAAGACGACGAGACTTTGCAACTTTAGACGCTTTAGGCGCACCAGTAAGCTACATTTTCCGAGTAGTCATTTTTGAAGCCGCTCTGATAGGCGTTTTAGGCGCGATCTTCGGGATAATGCTTGGCTCTTTAGCAGCTGTTGTATTAGCAAGCTTATACACCAATATACCATTACACCTTTTCCTTCCAGGACTTTTTGATATAGTCACGCCCACTTATATGATTCAAATTTTTGCCATCGTTGTGGCGGTTTGCTGCCTCGGTGGAGTGCTTCCAGCAGCAAGTGCTGCAAAAATGCGTATAGCTGAAGTCCTAAGGGCTGAATACTAATGAGAATAAAAACGGTAAATCTGACAAGGATTTTCCAAGTTGGCAGTTCAAAGGTGGTCGCCGTCAACAATGTTAACTTTGAAATCGGCGAGGCTAAGTTTATAGCAATAACTGGGCCTTCAGGATCTGGAAAATCCACTCTTTTAAACCTCATAGGGTTAAATGACAAGCCTACATATGGAAAAGTCTTCATAGATGGTGAGGACACCTCAAACTGGACCAACGCAAAACGTAGGAGAATTAGGCTGTTGAGAATGGGATTCATCTTTCAGACATTCAATTTGTTGCCCACCCTCACAGCCCTAGAAAACGTTGAGCTTCCAATGGCCTTAGCTGGAAAAAGTCAAAGAAAACAGCGGGAAGAAGCCATAAAACTTCTTGAAATGGTAGGTTTGGGCAAAAGAATTCATCATAGACCAAAAGAACTAAGCATGGGTGAAATGCAACGTGTAGCCATAGCCAGAGCCTTGGCAAACAATCCAGAAGTGATAATTGCAGATGAGCCTACAGGCGAGCTTGACTCCAAAACAGCAAAGGAAATAGTCAACCTATTATTAGACGTGAACAGGGAAAGGAAAGCAACGATTATTGTTGCGACTCACGATGAAAAAATTGTTGAGACAGCCGACGAAATCTACACATTGAGGGATGGCGTGTTAAATTTAAAAATCTAACATATGCCCTTTCCAATCACTTTATGACTGCTTTTGCCCAGTTTCCATACTTTATCCAAAGCATTGCCACCACTCCTCCTGTAACGTTGCTTACTGCTATAGCTAACCAAACTCCTATGGAACCCATATTTAGGATGAAGGCCATAAAATAGCCTGCGGCTATCCTTATCCCCCAAAGCCTTAACATCCCTAGGCCTGTTGGAAACGTTGTATGTCCGGAACCTCTCCCAACCGATAGTGCTACGGCGAAAAGTCCGAAGAATGGGAGGGTGGGCAGCATTGTTTGGAGGAAAATATCCGTTTCATTGATGATGTTGGGGTCATCCGCAAAAACATCAACTAGATTTCTCCTAAAAGGGTAAATGATGGCGGCGCTTAACATCATTAAGGCGAATATTAGGAGAGTTGATTTGAAGGCCACCTCTTTTGCTCTTTTAGGGTTTTCTGCACCTAGGCTTTGTCCTATCATTATGGCGGGGGCTCCGCTTAAACCCCAGAGTGCAGCATCCACAATGTCCATCATTACAAAGCCTATGGAGAAAGCTGTCGCAGCTACAATTCCAAGCATGTTGACAAGTCTAAGCTGCATGAGGAAGGCGAAGCCATTCGTTAAGCCAAGCGTTAGGATCGGCAGCCCTACACGTAAAACCAAACGAGCCCATTCAGCTTCTATTTTTCTGGCTGGCCTTATATGAAGTTCTGGATAGTATCTCTTTAGAATGTATGTTAGCGCAGCTATTGATATTATCTTTCCCATAACATCTGTTAGGGCGGCTCCAACCACCCCGAGTCTTGGAAATGGGCCTATGCCTAAGATGAGGAAGGGGTCTAAAGCTATGTTTATGGCTACGGATACAACGTTAACTATTGCCGGTCTTCTTGTGTCCCCAACACTTTGAAGAATTGTCGTATAAGTGAGGGCTATATAGTTGAAAAACACGTCGAAGGCTATCACGCCAGAATACTTCATAACATCCTCAAAAATCTCTGCGGGAGTAGACACAACAACTTCAAAAATCGAGTTTCTAAGCGCCAGAAGAAGCATGCTTAGGACGCCACCAGATATGAGGGATAACGTGAAGAAACGAGAGGCTGAGATGCTTGCCTCTTGGTATGCTTTGCTCCCTACATACTGTGAGATTACGCTTAGACTTGCCGTGGTAATGGCATTTGCAAGAGCTTGAAAAAGCATAAGGATGGGCCACATCTGCCTGGGCACAGCAACGGCTTGTTCGCTGTAGACGCTAAGCCAATAAGTGTCAGCTACGTTATAGGCTACAACCACAAGCTGATTTACAAGGGGTGGTGTTCCAAGCCAAAAAATCGTGCGGATAATGGGACCATCAATAATTTTATCTCTGTATTTGCTTATTCCACCATACTCCGAAAGGCCTTCAGAGTCCTCAGCCATAGGGGCTTCTACGTCAAAACTGAATTTTAAAAGCTTTTCCAAAGGTTTTCAAAAATGTTCAAGAATTTTTGAAAAAATGGATATACGAAACTCTTTTCTCACCTTTTCAATAGACTCTCCAATGATTTCTATGTTTTCAAGTCGGCATGTTCCAAGCCCTTTTTTCTCCGCTAAAACCAAATGTTTAACCTTTGTTGGTGGGATTCCCATAACGGCTGCGCCGACAGCGTCAACAGCCACGGGGTCTATTCCTGCTATAACTAAATCCATTTTTACAGGGTTTCCGTTTGTTTCATGTCCCTCTCCAGCTATTATTCCATCAATAACCGTTAGGCTTGGTTTTAGCAATGACACCAGATCCGCAATGTTTGCGTGAAGTCTACCATTGTGCATGCTTCCCTTTGAGGCTATGGTTCCCATCATGTTCTTTATTCCAAGCGTGACTGTGGCTAGCCTATGAACTTTCAGTTTTGGGACACTTATTATCACGCTTTCCAAAGCTGTTTTGGCCACTTTAACTTTTCTAAGCGCTATAGGGTTTGGAGGATAAGCCTCAACGAAAACATCCTTGTTAAGGTCAACAAGTTTTACCTTCCACTTTTCGCTTATTTTGTCTATTCCAGCAACTCTGAAAGCTTCAAATGTGTCTGCCCAGCCACTTCCCTCGCCAATAACAATGTTT
>JAWAZO010000050.1:0-6920 GCA_038817565.1 Bathyarchaeia archaeon | reverse complement strand
GACGGCCTCGTTTTGGTTGGGTCTATGCCTAGCCTCCAGTAAAAGTCCCTGTAAGCCCTTACAGTAGGGTCTTCCTTAAGTTTTTCAACATTGTGCTGCGCTCTAACCTCCGCATATAAGGCTTTTTTGAGCTCCTTGACTTTCGGGTTTTCCCTTTCTACCACAACATTGTTTATTGTTCCTATGCTTATGGCTAGTTGTGGAAATTTTGCTGCAACTTCGGCGCACCAATAAACTGTTATGGGCTGCATTTTGCTCAGCTCCATACTTTTAGTGAAAGGTTAAATATTTTAATGGTTTAGCAGTTTCTCCTTTGAAAGTTGGCTGTCTGGAATGATTGGCGAGTTGGCTGCTCTTGGAGCGGCTATATGCTGGACCTTTTCAGCCGTGCTTTACAAAAAGGCTTTAGCTGAGACGAAGCCTATTTCAGCGAATGTTGTACGCTGCGCTGGAACAAGCATCATTCTTGTTACGGTTTTCGCCTTCCTTGGGAAAGCCCACGTCTTTGCAAGTCTGCCAGCTCAAATTATCCTACTAACCTCTATTAGCGGTATAATCGGGTTGGGGCTAGGCGACACACTTTATCTGAACAGTCTAGAAATCCTCGGAGTTGCGCGGGCTGTTCCAATAACGTGCACGTACCCCCTTTTCAGCCTTGTTTGGGCTTACCTTTTTGCAGGCGAAAGTGTCACACTGCTAGTTGTCTTGGGTGCTGCACTAATTGTTTTTGGAATTTGGCTTTTAACAGGCGGGGTTGAACGGCACAGCGCAAACGATGATGAGCTTTCGCGAAAAGGTCGCAGTAAAGGCTTTGCCTTTGCTATAGCAACGGCCGTTGCCTGGTCCATTAGCATTTCAATGATTAATTTAGCTGTTAAGGCATCCTCTGGTTTGGAGCAAGCCTACGCTATAAACACCCTTAGACTGGTGGCGGTGGCAATTTTTCTATTGGCTTTAGTTCCCTATGGCAACGTGAAACGTCATGTTAGGGAGATGAAATTGAAGACTGCAGTTATGCTTTTGGCTGGAGGCTTGATAGCCATAGGGTTAGGATGGTTCCTTTTAACAACCAGTTTCATTTATATCCCTGAGTCGCAAGCCGTGCCAATATCTTCGACAACGCCTCTGTTTTCGGCTTTATCCGGTGTAGTTTTCTTACGCGAAAAGGTTACGGCCAGAATTGCCGTAGGCTCCATTATAGTGGTGGCTGGAATTTTCCTAGTCTTCAATGTTTAGCAACTTTTGAACAAAGACTGGAAGCGGTACAGTTTTATACTCGCATGTTTCTAGAGGTGAAACTTGGCGGACTGGAAGGGTAGCAATTAAATGACTGTGTCGCCAAGTGTTCGCGAAGTTCTTGCAAGAAGAATTGCCGGCGAGATTATCCTCTCCAATAAGCCTGGAGCCACCATGCGGAAGTGGCGAGAGTTGTTCGGTGTTTCACAGACAACACTTTCGGATAAGATGATGCTCTCGCCGTCCGTAATAAGCGACTATGAGAGTGGAAGGCGCAAAAGTCCAGGAACAAAGTTCGTACGCCGGTTTGTTTGGGCACTATTAAAAATTGATGAAGAGCGGGGAAGTCGCTTCATTCGTGAGTTCGCCAAACTTACAAGTTCGCCCAGCATGGCTGTTGTGGATTTACGCGAATTTCCCATTCCCGTCCGTGTCGAATATTTATGTAAAGCCATTAAAGGCGAAATTATGGCTTGCTCAAGTCTAAATGTTAGGGATGTTTTGGGCTATACTGTTGTGGACAGCAAAAAGACCATTGAGACGCTTTCGGGTTTTGAGTATTCACAGCTTTTCGGCGCCACAACGGAAAGAGCCCTAATTTTCACAAACATTGGAAATGAGAATTCACCTATGATGCTTGTCCGCATGAGCAACCTAAAACCAAAAGTTGTTGTTTTCCACGGCGTCAAGCCAGACGAATACTCGATTAGACTGGCGGAGTATGACCGCATACCCCTAATTTATTCGGCTCTGCCAACGGTTGAGCAGCTTGTAAAGTCCCTTAGGAAGCTTTACCGCATCGCCCTAAGAAGGAAACTTGGTAAGGCGGTCCGCCCACCCCCAAAAGTGAGCACGTAAACATGTGCAAGACGGAGGTTTAGCCTTGATAAAGGTTGGGTGTTGTGGCTTTCCAACAGCCATGAAACGCTACTTTGAAAACTACAGCCTAGTGGAGCTGAACAGCACATTTTACGAATATCCAAAACTTGAAACAGTTGAGGGATGGAGAAAGAAAGCGCCAGAAAACTTCGAATTCACGGTTAAAGCCCACCAAGACATAAGTCATAAGGCTAAAATGCGGCTGAACGAAGCAAGCCGAAAAGCCTTCGAAACCATGAAACAAATCTGCAAAACATTAAAGGCGAAAATACTGCTCATACAGACGCCTGGTTCCCTCCGACCGGACAAACTCAGCGAGGCAGAAAAATTCTTCGAGGCTGTGGACCGTGAAGACTTAACACTTGTCTGGGAAACCCGTGGACCGGAATGGGAGAAGCCAGAAGTCTATGAAAGATTAAGGGAAGTTTTAAGCCGCCTAGACGTGGTGCATGTAACAGACCCGTTCAGGGTTTTGCCAGCCTACACAAGCCAAACCGCCTATTTTA
The DNA here is from genome assembly GCA_038817565.1 of Bathyarchaeia archaeon. GTDB lineage: Archaea > Thermoproteota > Bathyarchaeia > Bathyarchaeales > Bathycorpusculaceae > JAGTQI01. The sequence goes on along the minus strand of JAWAZO010000050.1, from coordinate 4,299 downwards.
GGCTGCACGGCTTAGGCGAACAACTATACTATTACCAGTACACAGATGAAGAGCTGAGGCACCTCGGCGAAATAGCTAAAAAATTCGAGGCAGAAGGCAAAACAGTTTACGTACTATTTAATAACCTATCAATGTTTGACGATGGACTACGCTTTATACAGTACCTTTCATACGGAAAATTCCCAAAAATCACAGGCTCTGTAGGTTTGGAATCCGTAAAAAGCGTGGTCGAAAAGACGCGGTATCCGGCGCCGAAAAGCATGCTGGTCAAAAAAGTTGGCTGGAGACTTGTGGAAATGGAAGAAGGCAAACAGGTTAGACTTGCAGAACTGCTAGCGGAACTGCCATCAAAAACCTATAAAAACTCGGAAGAACTTCTAAAAGAACTGAAAACCACAAAAAAGCTAAGCTAAACGACCAAGCCTAAATCCAGAATTTTCGCCTTCAGCAGCCTGAAGTCTTCAATGAGCAGTTGCTTGTATTTGGCGCTGTAAAGTCCAGCCGCCGGATGCAATGTTGGAAAAACCACCACAGCTAAGCCTAAAACATTCGCTGGATAAAATTTTCCTCTAGCCTCTGTTATGCCCTTGAAGAGTATTCCAGCCTTTGCGAAAATATACGCGGTTGAGTAGTTTCCAAGAGTCACTATAAGTTTTGGCTTTATAGCCCCAATCTGCCTGTCCAAAAAGGGCGTGCAAGCCTCAATTTCGGCGGGTGCCGGCTCACGATTTCCGGGTGGGCGGCACTTCAAAATATTTCCAATAAAGACTTTACTCCGAGAAAGCCCAGCCTCAGCCAAAAGTAAGTCCAAAAACTTTCCGGCAGCTCCAACAAAAGGCTTGCCCTTAACATCTTCCCGGTAACCCGGAGCCTCTCCAATAAGCATCACTTTGGCGTTTGAGTCTCCCTCGCCTGGAACGGCATTTTTGCGGCTTCTCCAAAGACCACACTTTTTACAAGCCCTAACCTCTGAAGCAACAGCCTCTAGAATAGTCTCCTTTAGGGAGTTCATGCTTTCTAGCCATTTTAGTGGTATATTGAGAAGCACTTATTAGGGTTGTCAAAAAGAATATTCAAATGGAAGTCGCTGAGATGGGCTACGTGAAAGTCAAGATAAAAATTCGAAACATCCATAAGCCAGAACTCGAAGCTGAAAAGGAGCTTCTTGCCGACACGGGCTCAATTTACACAATGATTAGGCGCAAGTTCCTTGAAGAACTCCACATTAAGCCGAGGGGAAAGCGGAAATTCAAAACGGCTGATGGGAGACTTGTCGAGCGGGAGGTTGGAGCCGCAGAAATAGAGATAAATGGGCAGAGCACTTACTCCATCATAATTTTCGGCGAAGAATCAGACGCGGAAGTTCTGGGCGTAACAACCCTTGAAGAACTCGGACTGCAAGTTGACCCGGTGACAGGCGAGCTAAAACCATTAGAACTTCTACTTTTATAACAATTTCCAAACAAAAATAAGGCGCTTCAAACGATTAACGGTCATGTAGGCTTCAATTCTTGGCGAGTCTTTTGAAAACCGCAAGGAAATTTGCAAATGAAAGGTTCTCGGCTGCGATGATATATTGGGCGTTTTGTTGGAAGGCTCCGCCATCGTATAAGAGACGAGTTTGTAGATTTGGATTTTGAAGTTATAATCGCAGAGGAACGTTACATGAGGGCGTTTTCCTAGCTGATGAAACCGTGCATGAGGGTTTTGAAGTTTGCTGGGGATGGACCCTTTCGAAAAGCTAGAATCCAAACTAAATGGTTGGCACAATGACTTAATCTATGGGTATATTCCACATCAAAATAATGTATGACCCAACCGGGAGGACGAGGCGTCTACTAGAGAAGTATGGGAGGTATCCGAAGACGTTCGAAAAGAAAAATGTTCGCTTACCTCCAATATGGGTGGGCTGAGGCACCATACAACTTCGAAAAAGCACTGCTGAGAAAGGACCCGATTACCACGCAGCTTGCCTAAACAACACCGTTGAAATATTTACAGCCCTCCTCTTCATCATAAACCACAATTTTGAGCCTTATCGGAAATGGAGGTTCCGCGAACTACAAAATTGGGAAAAAATAAGGCAACTGGTTCAAACAAACAGTTTTGACATCAAAATCTTCAACTTAAAACGCAAAATAGTCCAAGAAGTTGTTGATGGACTGAGAGAACTTCTAATTCAAGAGGGGGTTCCACCGAAAAAGTTAGAAAGGACATGTGGAGGTATGAACCAAGTATCACCCATCACTATAGGGGAGAGCCACTATTAGCTTTTCTATCAGCCAAAATTCATAGAAAATCCTAGAGGGGATGGGGAGAGCACCTTAAACTCTTTTCCACAACCATTTTCCCATGAGCCAAAATTCTATAGAGGGTATCCAATTTACAAAAACCTTAACAGCCTAAATTGACCTTAATAGCAAAATCTTAGAAGGCTATCAATTTTGCTGATGATGGCGAGTTGCAAAATTGACATTTTACAGCATGCGCTTTAAGGCTTCTGCGCCTCGCATTCCAGGCTGGACGCCTAATCCTTTGGCCTTTGTTGTGGCTGCTTTAACCTCAGCCTTCAAAACATCCTCAAAAGTTTTTACTCCGCTCACCATGGCGGCAGCCACGCCTAGGCGTTCTGCTGCTTCAATGTTTAGGAAGCCGCACATGACGAAGCCCTTCTCCGCCACAACCAGCACCAGCGGAGGCGAATCTGGAAGCTCAACTCTAACGCCCAAACACGTTTTATCGTCAACCTTAACCTGAGTCACATTTATCAAAGCTGTCACCTTCCACAGCTCCTATGCTATGTTGCAATTTTTAAATAAGAATTGCCACACAGAGAAAACGAAACAAGATGTTGACAAAGCTCAAAGCCAAGGTGCAATCAGCTATAAAAGCACAAGCCCAAACAGCCAGTAAAATAGGCTTAACGCCAAACATCATAAGCACCATAGGCATAGTTCTAGCCCTCCTATCGGCAATGGCCTACGCCAATGGACACCAAAGCATAAGCTTAACTGTGGCGGTTGTTCTACTACTTCTTTCAGGATACTGCGACCTACTCGACGGAGCCTTGGCAAGGCTCTGCCAAAAGACAACGCCCTTCGGAGGCTTCCTGGACTCCCTTCTCGATAGGTATGCGGACTCGGCGGTTTATGCTGGCATAATATTGGGAGGTTTATGCTCGGCACCTTGGGGGTTAACAGCTCTTATAGGCTCTTTGTTGGTGAGCTATTCCCGCGCCAGAGCCGAAGTAGAAGGCATAAAAATGGAAACCGTCGGCTTGGCTGAAAGGGCTGAACGCATAATCATAATTGCAGTTGCAAGCATGGCCGAAATATTCTTTGCAGGCACAATAGAAGCCGGCATGATATTGTTGGCAGCGCTCACAAACCTAACGGTGCTTCAGAGAAGCCTACACGTGTATAAGACATTAAAGAAGGGAAAAACGGAAGGCTAGAACCTTCTGCCAAGGCGAAGCTTACGCTCTTCTCTGGCGCGAACCTTCACAATACCATAATGAACAGCGCATGAAACACAGTAATATTTTGTGTCAACAGGCGCAGAAATATAAGCGCCTTTCTGGCGAAGCTCCTTGGCTAGGGCTGGATCTACTAGAGAAAGCCTCCGCGTCACTTTTTTGGCTTTATCCCTAGGCACAAGCTCCCCACAGTTGGCACAATGAACAAAGCCGCTTCTGCCCTTGGCGCCCTTCGACCTTCCACGACTTTTCCTCTTATATGGCATAACTCAACCCACAAGCAATTCTATGCATGATATAGCCATGCACGCCTATATATCTGTTCTTAATTTCAAAATGTAAGCGATATTAGCCCTAGAATCCATTCTGGGAATAATCTTCCCAGTAGACGAAGTGAAAAGCGTTGTGACGCCTGGACCATGCCCAGAAGTGACGCAGTCTGTGTGGACAACTATGCCAACTGAAACAGCGCCCTTCCGGTAGATTCGACCGTAAGAATGGTCCGCATCCAGTATAGCCACCAAGTCGCCAAGCCTCAAATCATCAAGTCCATACTCCCTTCTCGTGGCTTCGTCAAAAAGCTGTATGTCATAATCACCAGAATACACTTGATTAGCGCCTAAACCGGAGCCCATAATCGCCGCTGGAATAACATGCGTAACAGGAACCTCTAACTTGTCACCAACAGGCTTCGGATCCAAAGCTTTTAAGAAAACGGGATCCATATTCATAACCTTAATGTCTGGAAAATCTAACAGCTTCAAACCCACGCCGAAAGCCTTCACTAAGACTTTATCGCCTAACATAAGCCTTTCGAGGGTTTC
>JAWAZO010000049.1:0-7181 GCA_038817565.1 Bathyarchaeia archaeon | reverse complement strand
AAGGCTCTCGACTTAGATTTTAAGCTTCGAGTAGCTTCAGCCCACAAAACCCCTGAAAAGGTCCTTGAAATCTTAAAGGAGTATGAAAACGAAAACATTGTTTACATAACTGTGGCTGGTAGATCAAACGCACTAAGCGCCTTCGTGGACGCCCACACCACAAAACCCGTTATCGCTTGTCCGCCCTACTCTGAAAAGTTTGCCGGCGCAGACATTTACTCTTCACTAAGAGTGCCAAGCGGAATAGGTTCCGTTGTAACTATTGAGCCTGAAGGCGCCGCCTTAGCCGCGGCAAAAATCCTAGCCCTAGAAGATAAAAGGCTTGAAGAACGTATAAGAGCTTATCAAAGAGAGAAAAGGGAAGAGATTGAAAGGGCGGATGACTCTGTTAAAAAGTTGAAGATATAGGCGTGTGCGTTTATGGGCAGTGTTAAAGACCTCGAGGTAGTGAGGAAGCCGACAAAAATGCGGATGGGAATCGGTAGATTCCACTTTTCAGACCGTTACTCAGTTTTCGATTGGGGTGAAATGCCAGACCACATTGATGGGAAAGGCGAAGCTTTATGCTTGATGGGGGCTTACTGCTTTGAGAGGCTTGAGGAGAAAGGCGTCAGAACTCATTACCGCGGACTAGTAAATGATAAGGGAAAAGTTGTGCATTTTGACGAGTTGGAAAAGCCAACAAACATCATGGAATTTCATCTGGTAAACGTTTACAAACCAAAAGCCCACGTGGAAAGAGGCAAACTAAAATACGATTACAGTGCCTACACGCCCAAGCTTCGGAACTTCCTAATTCCATTGGAAATTATTTACCGCAATGGTTTGCCAGAAGGCTCATCGGTATTCAAAAGGCTTGAGCAAGGCTTGGTAACCCTTGAAGATTTGGGCTTGGACCATTACCCAAAACCGGGCGAAAGGCTTGCAAAACCAATCTTTGATGTAAGCACGAAATTTGAGGAAAGCGACCGCTACCTTACATGGCGGGAAGCCCAGCAACTGGCGGGCTTAACAGACAACGAACTGGAAGAAATAAAAAGTGTGCTTCTAAAAGTGGATGAAACCATCACGGAGATAGCTGCCAAAGCGGGCTTGGTAAACGAAGACGGCAAAATAGAGTTAGCCTTCGATGAAAAAAGGAGGCTTATGGTGGCAGACGTGGTGGGCACGTTGGACGAGTGCAGATTCACTTACCAAGGATTACATGTAAGCAAAGAAATAGCCCGAATATACTATAGACAGACTGAATGGGCAAAGGAGGTGGAACAAGCAAAACAAAAAGCAAGAGAACAAGGCGTAAAAGACTGGAGAACACTCGTTAAAGCGAAACCGCCAAAACTAGAACCAAAACTTAAAACCTTAATAAGCCAAATGTATATGGCAGCGGCAAACGAAATAACTGGTAGAAAAATGTTTGATGTACCAAGCCTCGCCCAAATAATGAAAATTTTATGAACACTTAAGCCTTTTATGTTACTATTTCGTGGAGTTGTTTTGTTTTCCATGCTCGCCTTATTTCTAGGGCTATGCGGTCTCCTGTGCTCATGGGCTTCTTGTACTTGGCATTGGCATATTGGGAGCCTAAGCCCATGTGGACGTTTGTTCCCCCTCCGTGGCGTAGGGCAACATCTTGTGTTACCGGTATGTGCATGTATGGGTCTCGTTCTTCTGGTACATCGTATAAGCCATAATCTGCGGCTGTTTTTGCTTCTATGCCACTTGTATAGTCTAGCTTAACCATCGGTTTCAACTCGTATTTTGATATTCGGTCCCACGTTATTAGCGTCTGCAGGCACCATGCACCAATTATGCCAGGCGGTTCGTGTTCCCTGCACGCCAGCAAGAAGCGGTCTGCATAGCGTTGCACATCTTTTAGGAGGGATTCTCTTAGACTTAGCATAGCGTGGGCTGTAACCTCGAAGGATGGAACCCTCTTCAGCTTTTGCTGAACCTCTAATGGAAGCCTCTTCAACCCGTCTAGGATGGTTTCTCTACGTTCGTCTATAGATAGGAACTGGTTGGCTAGGCATATTCTAGCCTCTTCGATGGTTACGTTGTAGAGCTTAGCGAACCAGTCGTCCACGTCGCCCCAGTCGCTTTTAGCGTCTAGTGGTGAAAAGAAGAAGTTAAAGTTGGCGTGGGGACCCAGAACTATTTGCTCTACACGGGCATTACGTAAAGACTCCTCATTTAAGTTTCCAGCCTTAACCTCTTTTTCAACCTTTTCCTCCAAGTCCTTCGAGTCTGCCGCGAAAATGAATTCCCTCTCGAATTTTCTGTGGGCATGTTCAGCCTTCAAAAGCATAGGCTCGTCAATAAACTCTTTAAACCGTATTCCGCCCTTTCGAACCTCAAACTTGTAGGATTTTGGGTATGGGATTCCCGCCTGCTCCGCAAACCAGTAGTAGTCCTTCTCAATTTCGCCACGATTCTCAATTTTTAGAAGGGTTCTTGAGCCGACTATTGGAACTGCAAACTGGTTTTCAATTACGCTGCAATGTTCGTCTCCGCCAACATAAACGGAGAAAGCCCTATTCGGAATTTGTAAGCACTCTAAATCTACAAGCTCATCAACATACTTGACAATGTCTGAGTAGCGGTCAAGGATTAGGATTACACTTTTCCAGTCGCCATCCTTCCTGATATCTTTAGGGTCATTTACAACGCGGATGTCCCGCTTAACAAGGCTTGGCAAGTCCTCGACCGGCTCGTCCGGTTTCCCAACCATGGGGTTTTGAAGGTATATGCGCGCTCTTCCAGGCGTTGTGTAAATTATGCTTCTTAAACCATAGTTGCGTTGTCCTTGCCAAGCATCCAAAGCTGAATGGGAACCCAAATTCAGCCCTATGGGTTCTTTATATTTCTTGGCTATCTCCTGCATTTCCTCTCTGCTTATGACCATTCAAACACCGTGGCTAAAATCCAGAAAAGCCTATTTTAAAAACCTTTTTAACACGACCATTAAAACTGTCCATTGGCTTTTTCTTCTAGAAGATTCTTCCATAAATAGTTATTAATATGGTTAGCTCTCCCCCTCAATTGGTGAAAGGGAAGAAGGAAGAGAAAATCCTTGGCTGAGTCCTACGGTTGGCTATTCGTTGATTTTATTCCACTTCTTTATGAGAAGAGGCGAGTTGCTAGACAACTTCAAGTGGAGACTTGGCTGGATTTAACCCAATTTTTAAACGAGTTAAAACTTGAATTAGTTGACAATGGAAACATCGGGCAAAATGAAAATGTAAAAGCTAAAATTGACTATGTTGCTTAGAGGCCGCAAACCGACAACAGTGCCTCAAAGTTTTGGCGGTTTCCATCAGCCTTATAACGTCTCAAAGCCTCTATAACCGCATCTCTATTCTTCTCGCCGAGTTTTTGGGCTATTTTTTGGGCTACTGTGCCGCTTATGAAAAAGAACTGCGCAATCGAAGTGACATTTGAGGGTTTACGGTTCAGACTTGCAGTTTCAAAGTCCACTATAACTGGTTTGTCTTGGCTGTCCACAATTATATGTTTAGGGGCGTGGCTTAACTCGCCATGGTCCAAGCCGGTCCTGTCAAGACGCCAACATTGCTCCAAAACATTTCTTAAAACATTTTTTAGGCGTGTTTTGCTGGGACGCCTTTCAAGCCATTCTGGGAGCAGAAAACCCTCCACAAACTGCATCAACAGAAAGTTTTTGCTCACGCCCAAAAGCCTTGGTCCAACATTGACAGAGTTGGCTACCTTAATCATTTCTGCCTCATGCGACATTGTAGCGCGGTCCGCATCCACCCTTCGAATTTTTAGGGCTATTGCCTCATTGCCTCTATAGGCTTTTACAACTATGCCAACGCATCCCTTACCCAAAACTTTCAAGTTTGAAACTTGTTTTTCTCCGCAAAATTCCAGTGCTGTTACTCCCAATTTTTCTAGCTCTTTTATGCGCCTTTCAAGCTCGGCTTTAGCTGGTTTTGGATAGCATAATATTGAGGCGAACGGCTCTTCATGAAGGCGTATTAAAGAAACCTTTAGGCTTCCAGCTTCCATTTCACCCTTAAATGCTATGCGGAACGCTTAAAAGGCTATGCCAAAAATTTGGAAGAGAAATAAGAAGCGCTTTACTCTTCTTCGCAGAACTCTTCTGGTCTTGGCGGTGTTGGCGGCAAGCCTTTCCTTTCCCGTATTTGCCTTATGACCTCTGCCTGCATCGATTCAGGCACTGGTGCCCATCGGCTGAACTGAGTTGCCCAGAAAGCTCTCCCCTGCGTTGAGGAGCGGAGTTCATCGGCTATTCCGAAGGACTCCGCCACTGGCAGCTCCGCCTTCACAATGACCATGTCCTCTTCGTTGACCATGTCTAAGATTTTGCCTCGGCGCTTTTGTAAGAGCGTAATGACAGGGCTTACAAAGTCGTTGGGAACCTTACACTCAAAGCTTAAGATGGGTTCTAATAGTTTTGGTTCGCTGAGGAGGAAGGCACCCCAAATTGGACGCCAAGTCATGGGCAAAATTTGGGCCGGTCCTCGGTGAACAGGGTCCTCGTGAATGAGGATGTCTTCAAGGTTTACTTTAAGTCCATACATTGGTTCCTTTGCCAAAACACCGGTGGCGACAGCGTCTCTAAAGCCTGACTTAACATGGTCTAGGACTTCTTCCACATACTGCCTACCCTTAATCCTGTTGACTAATATGTTTGTGCCTTCTATGGCGATTACGTTGCGGGCGTCTTCGGTGGACCAGCCGAACTCCTTCATTAGGATTTTCTGGCGTTCGTCACGAGTTTGCATCTCATTAATCTTTCCAGTCTTGATAGCCTCTATAACCTCTGGCTGAAGCCTCTCAACGGTTACCCAAAGCCTGTTATGCTTGTTGGGACTTTTACCCATCACAGGTGGACCCTTATAGTCACGGCTTATTGTTTCACGGTAAATCACAATTGGTTTACTCATCCTAACCTTTAGACCGGCCTCCTGCATGCGGTAGGCTGTAACCTCCAAGTGGAGTTCTCCCATGCCGCTGAGCAAGTACTGCCCACTTTCCTTATCTATCTTAAAGTGGAGGTTCGGATCTTCAAGAGTCAGCTTATGAATAACCTTATCAAATAATGGTAGGTCTTTAACGTCTTCTGGTTCAACAGCCACCGTAACAACGGGGTCTGAAACATACTTTAAAGCTTCGAAAGGCGCTGTTTCAACACCTTCCTCTGCTATTGTTTCGCCTACATGTATTGACGGCAAACCAGAAAGAGCTGCAATGTTTCCAGCAGGAATCCTCTCAACTATAACTCTGTCAGTTGCCATGCTCATGTAAACCTGCTGAATGCTTCCCTTCTGGCGGCTTGTCACAAGGCGAACAGTTTTACCCTTCTCAACGGTGCCGCTAAAAACTCTGCCAATGGCAACAACACCACTGTGCGGATCAACTTCAATGAAGGTTATGCACATTAAAAGCGGCCCATTAGGGTCAACTTTGGCCATAGCCTTACCAACAGGGCTGTTAGGGTCACCAGGCCATATTTGGCTCTGTCTATACGGCTGGGCTTCCAACGGACTCGGGAGGTGCTCGCAGAACATGTCTAGAACCGGCTCGTAAACGGGTATGCGTTTGCTTAGGGCTTCAACTTTCCGTCCGATTTCTTCAGGCTCACCTGTGTAAGCGTCAATAATGTCTTTGAAGGTTACCCCTTTAGCCTTCATATGAGGTAGGTTTAAGCCCCATTTGTGGAGCGCAGAGCCGAAGGCAACACGTCCATCTTCAACTTTAACTTGCCAGTCCTTCTTATGCTCCGGTGGCGCATACTTCTCAATTATGCTATTTATCCTCGTGATTATCCTTGCAAATTTCTTTTGTATTTCTTCTGGGGTTAGCTTTAACTCCCGGATTAACCGGTCAACCTTGTTGATGAATAGTATAGGTTTTACTCTCTCACGGAGGGCTTGCATCAAAACGGTTTCAGTTTGGGTCATGGGGCCTTCAACAGCATCAACCACCACTAAGGCACCGTCAACGGCCCTTAGGCTTCTTGTGACGTTTCCGCTGAAGTCTATGTGGCCGGGCGTGTCTATGAGGTTTATGAGGTAGTCAACGCCCTTATATGTGTGGACCAGGCTTATGTTGGAGGCAAAAACCGTCATCTGCCTCTTCTGCTCGAGCTCCCAAGAGTCTAAGAAAAGCTTCTGTCCGGCGACTTGCTCGCTTATTATGCCAGCGGCAGCCAAGAGGCTGTCTGAAAGGGTTGTCTTGCCATGGTCAACGTGAGCAATTATGCTTGTGTTCCTTATTCTCTCGGTGTTATTCATCAGTTTAACTATTTCCTCTATCTGCCTATAACGGCCCATAGCTAAACATACCCCACACTAACAAAAAGCTTGAAAACTGGAGGTTGTGCACACTTTTAGCAAACATCATTGTCCACTTGCTGAGTTAGGCTACATGCAAATGAAAACTGAACCATATTAACTTTTTGCATGAATCCACAACGCTTTTAAGACCACATGAAACCTTGTTTTTTGAACACTTATAATTTATTTGAAGGGTGGCATTGGGGATTCTGTCTTGCCAAGGTTTAGACAGACCAGCGAAATACTCAAGCTGATGCATAGAAAGGAGGATATCCGCAACATCGGCATAATAGCCCACATAGACCATGGAAAAACCACCATGACTGATTCTCTTTTAGCTGAGGCTGGCTTGCTTTCACCCAGAATAGCTGGAGAGGCTAGAGCTCTGGACTATTTGGAGGAGGAGCAGAAACGTGGAATAACGATTAAAACCGCCAATATTTCGCTTTTACATGAGGTTGGTGGTCGCCCCTATGTCATAAACTTGATAGATACTCCTGGGCATGTAGACTTTACGGGTAAAGTTACGAGGGCTTTAAGGGCTATTGACGGTGCTGTTGTTGTTGTTGATGCTGTTGAGGAGGTTATGGTTCAAACAGAAACCGTTACTAGGCAAGCCCTAGAAGAAAGGGTGCGGCCAGTCCTATTCATCAATAAGGTTGACCGGTTAATAAAGGAGCTGAGGCTTACCTCAAGCGAAATTCAGGACAAGTTTATGCGGATTATTCGAGACTTCAACAACCTCATAGAGCTTTACGGAGAGCCAGAGTTTAAAGACGTGTGGAAGGTTGACCCGCAAAAGGAGACTGTGGCTTTTGGCTCGGCGCTTCACCGTTGGGGCTTCACATTGAAAATTGCACA
>JAWAZO010000048.1:0-7629 GCA_038817565.1 Bathyarchaeia archaeon | reverse complement strand
ATTTCTAAGCCGAGCTTCTCGTAAATTTTTGCAGCAAGCCTCTCAACTTTTTCAGGCTCATATTTTATGAAGATACTGTCGGTATCACCATAAACAACCGTTAAGCCTTCCTCCTCAGCCATTTTAATAGCGCTTAAAATCATGTGTCTGCCCCAGGCGGTGGCAGCCTCAGCAACTGGTTTAATGTACCATCTAGCACCGATCCAGCCAGCATAACCATAAGAGGCATTAGTAATAACCTTGATAGCCTTCTGTCTGGCGTCCAAAACGCGGTACTCAACGCTGTCTGGAGGACACTTCTTCATCTTTGAGCGAACATCGTTCCTAACATTAATGAGGTGCGACAAAACCTCCTTGTAAAACCCGGGTGGATCTTTTCTAAACCTATGCTTGACTTCGGGCGCCTCATAAACCCCGCATGGTGGAACAGCCTCTTTAGGAGCTACATAAGTATCCGGTGAAAGGTTGTATGTTATCATGATGTTTGGATACATGGATGCAAAGTCTAAAACGGCGATGTTCTCGTGCAAGCCGGGTTTGGGACTAAGCACTATGGCGCCCGTGTAGGGTCTATATGGCTGCTCAACCCTTTTTGGAACAAGCTCTCCAATTTTATGGGCGTGCTTAATTAGGAACCATTCAACCCTAAAGCCCACAGCAGCCGTCCCAACATGGTCAAGGGGTAAACCGACAAGGCTTGAAAGCTGCATAGCAAAATCCAGAATGGCATTAGTTATACCCATAATGCAGCGGGTGTTCTCCAACGAAAACCTCTTCAGGGTTTCACGCTTTACCCTGTCATCCCAATAATCGGCGAAATCCACATCCTCAACCAAAACACGCTCTTCAATTTTCATGACGCCCAAATAATCAGCCAAATTCTCTAAAGTCTTGACCTTAACGTCTGGAAACTCGTCTGCAAAATCGAAAATGTCGACGTTTGCCCTTCCGGTGATCGAAACATGCCCATAAACGCTTGTGTGTGGCTCGGTTTTAGCTCTATCAATGGAGAGACGCAAGCCAAGCCTCTTACAGCGCTCATTAAGATAAGCCCAATCTTGCCTATTCACCCCATAACCAACAATAATGTCCGGGTCAAACCTTCGCACATAGGCTATAAAAGCTTCCAGAACCGGCTTGTCATCTCTATCATCGCCGGCAACAAACTGCTTTTCCTCACCGCTGTTGGTTGCCACCGAAATTATAACGACGGGATTTCTGTCCGGTTTTGGCGCTCCCTCACGGCTATAACATATTGTAGAAAAACCTAAAACTCTTAAGTTTGGAACCTCTGCCCTTTCAATATATTTTGGGGGAGAAGCAGCCAAATAAACGTGGTCCACTTGCAAGTCCATGTTTACTATTTCATCGGCAACCTCAACCTCGTGCCAGCCGCATGGAACAATACCATTGTCAATTAGATAGCGCATAGAATAACGGATATCATCCTCAAAACACTCCTTAATGCCCTCAATTTTCCGAAAAGCCTTGGCATACTTAGCCATAACGTCTGGGTCACGGCAATAAACCTTCAAGGCTTTAACATGCTTGCCGAAAAACTTCCTTTCGACAACCTCAACCCTAACAACAAATGGAAACTCCACCTTTTTAGACTCGATTTTTCCAGCAACCTTCACAGGATCAAAACCATCCTCAACAACAGCATAAAAATATGAAAGGAAACCCCTATCAATGACCAAAACTCTACTTCCGGAAGAGTCCACGCCCCAAAGCCACATTTCAGGCGTATGATCCTTTACCTCATAATTCACATCCAACAACCAAAATGTAACCTTCATACACTTGTCCACCGCCACAATTTAGGTGTCGCAAGCAATTTAAATAAAGTTTTCATGAAGTGGCGGGTCCGCCGGGATTTGAACCCGGGATCTCCGGCTTAGAAGGCCGACGCGCTTTTTGGATTAAGCGCCATGCTTTCTTGTCCAAGCTGCGCCACGGACCCACCAAACATAGTGAATGAAACCGCTTAGATATAGTTTTATCCTTAGCATCGTTTCTTGCACTAATAGAAAATTTTACTTAAACTTTTTAAGGGTGAAGTTTTCCTCTTTTGAGTTAGAGGGGGAGGCATTTAGGCTTGTCTGAAAGCAGAATAGGTGAGATTCCAATCCCCCTTGCAAACTATCTATTCCTAATTAAATATCGCAGATCACCCTATTATGACATTGTTAAACATTTGTTAGCGGAGATGGAGATGCACTATGTCAAATCCGGCAGAGGCTCTGAAATTGTTTATACGATTAATCCTAGGATGCTGCAAGAAGCCATTGAAGAAAGGATTAAAAGCGAAAAAGTAACAACGGTTAACATCTGCCGCACCATTCTGGCGCTGTTATATGGTAGCAAGCTACGCGAGGAGGAAGACTTCTATATAACAACTACAAGTGGAGGCAGAAAAAACTACCACATTAAGGTCAACCACCGAACCCTAAATACATTGAAGAGTTTTCTATAGCTGCTTACTCTATGTATATTGCTGGTCTCCACGGCTTTGACTGCTGTGCTCTTCCAGCCGGATCATAACGGCTGATATCTTCCTCTTCGTAGACTGTCACCTCAGCGTTTATTTCATTCTCTAAGAAATTCTTTGCCTCCCGTAGTATTTGGGTTTCATTCAAATATCCAACTTGCACTAACCTCTCCTTTCTTTCTCGAGGTATCCTATTGACATCCTCGATAATTTTATTCACGAAATTGGCCACCTCTTTAGCTCTTTCCTTCAAATCCCCATTTTTCAATAACTCCCTGATTAGGCTGCCTTGCTCAAGTTTTCCTTCCATGGATTTTTCAATGGCTTTTAAGTATGCCCTCCACTTCCACTTAGACGCTGTATAATAATACACTTTTTTGGGGGATATACCGGTTGCCTTTATAATGTGCAGTGTATCCTCGAGAAGGGTTGCTATTAGCGTTTCGCTTTCCTCAGCCTTAACATCAACTTTTTCCTCATCTGGTTTTGGCCAAGGCGCTAGAGAAGCGAATTCTTTTCCACCCATTTTTTCCCAAAGCTCTTCGCAAATGTGAGGAGCGAAGGGTGTAAGCATTAGTATTTGAGCCTTTAACACCTCGTTCATTACGCGAGTTGTTGCAGCTTTCGGTGTTGTTTTTGCACGTTTCTGATACCACTGTAGATCTTGGTCCAGTTCAAATAAGATTGTGTGAATTGCTTTACGCACAGCCAGTTTTTCCATGGCATCCGTGGCCCTTTTAATGTGGCCTTGCAGTCGGCTTAACATCCACTTATCGATGGCTGTTAGCTCCTCAAAAGGTTGGCTTTTTTGGCTTGCCTCCGCTTTGAAAGTTTCAACAAGCTTATAGAGCCGCTCCAACTTATCCCGCATTGCCTTCGCAACAGACGGGCTGAAGTCTGCATCTTGCAGAAGTTCCGCTGTCGCCAATACGCTTAGCCTTATTGGATCTGCGCCGAAGACTGCAAGCCCTTCTCTTAGGGGTATTATGTTGCCGAAGGATTTGCTCATTTTAGCCCCTTCCATGGTGACGAGCCCATTGGTCACTATTTGCCGCGGCCACAGATTTTCCGGGAATATGGCCGTATGGTTAAATATCATAAATGTTAGGTGATTTGGAATCAGCTCATGAGCTGAATGTCTACTGTCAAGAGGATAAAAGTATAGGAACTCTTGCCTCATATCTTCCAAAACTGTAGCGTCTATTCCTGTTTCTTCTGCCAATTCTTCGGGGTTTCCAATTCCAAGGAATATGTAGTCGAAAACTCTGTCTGTTAGCTGGTTTGGTTGGATCTTATTTTCCTTTATGTGGCGGACTATGGTGTAATATGCCATATATATCGTCGAGTCCGACAGGGACTCTATAATCCAATCAGGGTCCCACGGTAGCCGCGTTCCCAAGCCCGACTTTCTTGCACACGCCTTCTCATGCAGCCAGTCTATCACATATTTGTATTGTGCACGGAGTTCTTCTGGCAGTATTCTCATCTTTTCTAGGCATTTGTGGGCTAAGGCTTTCCATTCTGGTTTTCCATAATCTATGAACCACTGGTTTTCGAAAATTTTCACTATGCACTCTGTTCCACAGCGGCACCTCACAGGTCTGTTTAAAAGCTCATACATTGTTGTTGCTTTTCCAGCAGCTATCAAGTCTTGCTTAACCTTTTCTTTGGCTTCCGCCACAGATAATCCAGCATATTTTCCGGTGTTGCCTTTCATTTTGCCATTGTGGAACTCGTGTCTGTAAACCTCTTTTGTGGCCTCTTCAAGTTTTGGGTCCGTCTGTTCTTTTATGCCCATCCTCCTTACAACATCTGCGGCTGGAACCTCTGAGTATTGGGGAACTTCGATCACGGAAATGACGTTTACGGCTTTTATTGCGTCTTCCGCAAGTCCATACTCAAAAAGCCTTGAAGGATCACTTTTTATGTTCTCTAGGGCAACATAATCGTAGGGGGCATGCCCAGGCACTGACATTACCACACCCGTCGCATTTTTGGGGTCGACAAAGTCTGCTGGTAGAATATAGATTTCTTTATCTGTGGCGGGATTTTTAACGCGTTTGCCTATGAGCGCCTTTCCCTCGAAGCTTTCAAGTACGGCCACTTTATGGTTTTGGTATGTGAGCTTTTCAGCGCATTCTTGGCTCACTATCCATTTTTCGCCGTCAACAATGGCTCTTACATACTTTGCCTTTGGGTTAAGCCAGATGTTTGTAACACCGAAAACTGTTTCTGGACGAAGTGTAGCTGTTGGAAGAATCCATTCCCCATACCTAAACTTTATCAGTGTGAACTCGCCTATCTCCGGTTCCACATCGCCTTGTGTGTCGTGCTGTCCAACAGGGTTGCCGTCTTTTGGACACCAGCCTACCGGGTGGCTTCCACGAGTTATGTAGCCTTTTTCTCGAAGCTTGTGGAACTGCCATTCTATGAAGCGGTTGTATTGGGGGTCTACCGTTGTGAACTCGCGTCTCCAATCTATTGAATAGCCTATCCTTTTCATGCCCTCTTTAATTTCTTCATGGAAATATCGTGCCATAGCGAGTGGCTCAGTTAACTCTTTAAGCTTCTCCCTTGGAACTTTGTAGACGTTTACAAAGTCGCTTATTAAGTCCTCATCATTTTCCGCTAGGCGCTTTGCCATGGCTAAGACTGGCGTTCCAGTGTAATGGAAAGCCATTGGCAGAAGCACATTATAGCCTTGCATCCTCATGTATCTGGCATAAACGTCGGCCAAAGTGTAGGTTCTCGCGTGGCCTATATGTTGCGGAGAGTTTGGATACGGATAAGCCACTGTTATGAAAAATTTTGGCCTCTTGGGGTCGGGGTTCGCCTCAAAAATTTTCGCTTCTTCCCAGCGTTTCTGCCATTTCTCCTCGATTCGCTTTAAAATTTCCATAAAACTTTCTGAGCTGTTCTGAGGGATATTAAAGGTTTTGTCTTCACGAGAGAACATAACCCCTCATATTCGCACCGAAGAAAGAAATGTGGAACTCAGATTAAACCTTTACTACTCTTTAGTAAACGCGAAAGGCTGTTTTAACATTTAGTTTCTTTTTTGGGAAGGTGTCGAGGTCGCATTTTACAATTGGAGTTTCTGCCTAATGTTCTGGCGTTTTTCTTCCGCCAATGGTCCAAACTTTTTAATTCTGTCGGTGAACATTGCGAAGATTTCTGCAGCTTTTTTATAAACTGGTAGCGGAACATAGCTGTATCTTAGCCTCATTGTCTCTATTCCGAAAGCTGAAAGCTCTTTACCCATCTCTATCATGCGTTTTTTAGTGAATTTTTCGTCTATTTCCTCGCTTCCCTCAATTACAAGCACTCCATCCGCCCCATATGCAAATGCCATGAGTATCTGTTTCTTGCCGAGAATCGCCGTTGTTGGAACAGCCACTATGCGGATGTTTTCCGGATAGTTTGCGCGGTCAAGTCCCAAGAAGTCCATTCCCGTGTATCCGACATTCTTGTCGACGAAAGCTATTATTCGGATTTCTTCTGGTGTTTTGTCGGCTAAGACTCCTCTTATAGTGGCTTTTACCTGCTTTGTCGTTGAGTTTTTGAAGTCTATAGCTTCTTGTGGGCATATGGGGATGCATGCACCACAACCAGTGCATTGGAACGGATCAATCTTCGCTTTGCCATCCTGCATTGTTATGGCGTTTACTGGGCAAATTTTTACGCATTCGCCGCATCCATTGCACAGTTCTAAAATGACAAAGGCCTTCTCTGGGCTGGTGGTAACATATTCGCTTTTTAGGAATAAAGCTGCCCTCGCCGCTGCGCCTAAGGCATCTGAAACAGTGTCCCTAACGTCCTTTGGGCTTAAAGCACATCCACACGCAAAAATTCCTGTGACAAGCGAGTCTACAGGGTCAAGTTTCGGATGCTTCTCTGTTATGAAGCCGTCTTCGCCTATGGCTACCTTCATCTTTTCAACGAGTTCCTTCAACCCGTCTGGTGGAACCATAGGTGTTGCTAAAGCTACCATGTCAAATTCGTCCTCTCTAATTTCGCCGGTGAGCGTGTCTTCAGCTTGAACCACAAGTTTTCCATTGTTGTTCTTCCACACTTCGGCGACTTTTCCTCGAACAAAGACCACGCCAGCTTCTTGATCTCTCCAGTATAAGTCCTCGTAACCCTTTCCAGTAGCCCTAATATCTGTATAATAGACTGTTACATCTATCCCTAACATCTTTTTGAGGACGAAAGCTTGTTTAAGGGCGTACATGCAGCATATTCGGCTGCAATATGGAATGTGGTTCTTGTCCCTAGAGCCCGCGCATAAAACTATGGCGATTTTGCGAACATCGCTTCCATCAGCCCTTTTAACATAGCCTCCTGTTGGTCCGGTTGCCGATGTCAACCTCTCCAGATCCATCATTGTTATTACGTCTTTGTAAACGCCGTAGCCATAGTTCTCCAGCTTCCGTGCATCGTAAAGTTTGTAGCCAGTTGCCAAGATTATGGCGCCAACATTCAACTCAACAATTTTGCCTGTGTCGTTCAGGTTTATGGCTTTTGCTGGGCAATATTGTTCGCACTTCCCACATTTTGTACATGCGTTAAAGTCTATGGCGTAGGCAGATGGAACGGCTTGCGGGAACTCTATGTAGGCTGCTTTCCGCTGGGATAAGCCCTCGTTAAATTCGTCTGGAACCGTAACGGGGCAAACTTTTGCGCACACACCGCAACTCCTACACTTCTCAACGTCAACTCCTCTGGGCTTCATGAAGATTCGAACCGTATAATTGCCAGGACGTCCACTGACATCCTGTACCTCAGCGTATGTGAGAAGGTTTACGTTGGGGTTTCTTCCAACCTCAGCCATTCTAGGTGTTAAAATACATTGGGCACAATCTAACGTTGGAAACACCTTCGTTAGCTTAGCCATGTTTCCGCCTATGCTTGACTTTCGCTCAACAAGGTGAACCTTATAACCCAAATATCCAAGTTGAAGGGCAGCCATTATGCCGGCTATTCCGCCACCAACTATGAGGATTTCCCTTGAGCCCTTTTCACTTATCATCTCTAGAGGCTCAAGTTCAAAGCTACGTTCATAACCACCCCGTATTAGGCTTATGGCTTTCCTGGTTGCTTCGGGGTTTGGTTTTGGTCCATGAACCCAGGAGTCTTGC
>JAWAZO010000047.1:0-7702 GCA_038817565.1 Bathyarchaeia archaeon | reverse complement strand
TAACCATTTTTTAGTCGAAACGGGCAATATTAGCAAAATCTTAACCATTTTTAAAAATTCCAGTCTATTCCATCAGTTCCTCAATCGGGATGTAGTCAAAGTTGAATCCAAAATGTCTTGGACCGAAAAGTTCTATTCCTTTCTGTGTGCGCCATACATTAGGTGCTTTAACGCCTACCAAAGTTACTTCCATCCCAATTTTTATTTCGCTGTTTGTTATACCGATACAATCTTTGTCAACCATGCATATTAAATCTGGAGGCATAACGGCAACTTTTCCGTTCTTCCAGCCTATAATGTTTTCATTTTTCACCCAAATTTTGAAGTTTTGGCCTTTCCATTCTCCCACACCTTCAATTTCCACATAGCCTACCAAAAACCCACTATTAACCTTCAATGAATGATTCTTTATCAACCCACTGAAAATTTTGAATCCGTCTAAGAAGCGTATAATTGCATCTAATGGATCTTCTTGACGCTTTTTCGCATCATTAACCACTTTTCCAAGATTTATTGCCCTTGAAATGGTATTTTTCACAGCGATTTTGTCCGCTTCAGCGACCGTCACTGGGCTATCGATGATAAAGACGGCACCTCCAAGAGTTGTGGACAAATTTCGTGCTATGGATTCATAGCTTGAAATATCCTCGTAATCCTCAACCACTACAATGTTCCCTTGCAAATCAGTTATCACAGATGGAACAGCTTTAACTCCATGGATCACGTAGGTTGATTGGTTTAGCTCCGGCGCTGCACGTCCCACCTGATCTCCATCTAAAACCGGGATGTCGAGAATCGAAGCTAAATGGAAAGCTGCAGCGGTGTTTCCCCCACCAATTTCCGTAGGAATTACAGCCGAGACCTTCTTCCCTTTTCTTCTCTCCAATATTTTAAGAGCTCTTAGCATTTCTTGATCAGCCTTCAATTTTTGGCCTCGAGCCTCTTCTCCTGGAGGAGGTATAGAACCGCAGAAGTAGGCGCATACTACAAAAGATTCAGGGTCTAGGTCGGAAATGTCTGCCAAACTTAAGACCCTATCAGCTTTTAAGTCTTCCATCAGAATTTTAAGGCCCTCTTTTGGGTCGCCTCCTCCACCAGTCCCCAAGATTGCCGCGCCTGTTATGAGGTTTCTTATGTCTTCCTCCATCAGAATTTTAACCATAACTTTCACCGTTTCTCAAATATTTACTTTCCAAGCTTTCTGGCCAGTGCCGCTAGTTCAGGATGCACAAAAACGCCTTCATTAGATATTTGTTTTCCATCTATCCATATTGAGGCGTTAAGACAGATGCCATCCGTGTGAGATTTTGCTGGCCCCGCTTTTCCTTTGAAAGACTCCGCTTGATGCCCCAAACCCCACTCTATTGAACCCCAAACTCTTTCGTCTTCAATGATATAACCGCTTAGCTTTGCTCCCGGATTGCATCCATAAGAAATATGGGCGATGTTAAACATTGCTGAATCTTCAAAACTCTTGAGCCACCTTTCTAAAAGCTTGGCTTCGTGGCCTCCATAAATTTTCCTAACAACACCCTTCTCTACATTTAGACATATTGGGTTTTTGAGCACGCCAATTTCTTCGGGAGGCCACAGTGAACCATCGAAGACTATTTTGCCATTCACTGATTCCTCAATGGGAGCCCAGTCTACTTGACCTATAAGCATGTACTCTCCGGGTTTATCCTTAACTATGCCTTCAACGAACACGGGCCTTTCGGGATTATTTTCAAATTCCACATCCATTCCAGCTGGAGATGTAATCCTCATTTTCTTTGCGTTCCTCGTAAGTTCGGCTAATTTCTCTTGGAATTCAACTAACGTGGGGATATGAACTTTGCCTATACACCTTATCATCATATCCGCCGTCATGCCAGATAGACAAAGATAACGCACTCTGTTTGTTTGCATAGCCCTAATCCAAGCAGATGAATAAAGCAGGTATTTGTTTGAGAATTCTATCAAAATATCACAGTTAAGCATGGCTGCGGCCAGAGCTTTCGGAACATCCGGATCCGCCGCTTCCGCTACACCTCTTGGAGCCGGATACCGTACAACGGTAACTTTTCCACATGAATTATAAACAGCCTTTGCGGTTTCTTCAACTACTTTCCAATCACTTTCAGTGTCGGCGTAAATTAAGACCTCCTCTCCACATTTTACTTTAATCATCTCTTCCACAAGGGTTTTTGCAGCCTTTGCCAACTCTAAATCCATAAGCGAGCACATTTTCATCCATATCATTGTAAAGCTTAAGGGTATTTAAAACATTGCAGTTATAGCATCTTCAAATGTTAATGGGCGTTCAAGAGATTGCTCAAAACATTGATCAACGCAATTTTTAAATATCGTTTAGGGGGAAATTGAGCTATCGGGACATATTATGGGGAAGGCCGATTTTAAGGGTGCCATGACAAGATTACAGGCAATCTTGATTGTATTAATAATTGTCATAGCTGCTGTCTTAGTTGGCACTTACTACTTTTATAGACTCGCAACTAAACCATTAATTGCTGTCTACGCGTACGCTACAACAGACGTGATTGTTTTTTGGGATCCCAGCGAAACTTACTCTAATGAAGTTGTGGTGTTTAACAATGTTTATGAACAGCTTGTACGCTATAACCCGTTCACTGACAGTTTTATGCCTCTCCTTGCAACAAGCTGGTCTATTTCGGACAACGGCCTAGTTTACAATTTCACGTTAAGAAAAGGGGTTAAATTCCACTGCGGACATGAAATGACAGCACATTCGGTTAAGTATTCCATTGAAAGAAACATGCGTGGTTGGGATGGGCAAGGTCCAAAGGGGGCGTCCTACATTTGGGATCCTGTGGACCATATTAATGTTATAGACAACCATACAGTTCAATTTGTCTTAAAATATCCCGCCTCGCTACTTACCATAGCTTCAGCCGCATATTGCGCCCACATCTACTGTGAAAAATGTACAGAACAATATGGACATGAATGGTTTTATCAAGGGCACGAGTTAGGAACAGGGCCTTACAGGATTGAGAGCTATGACAAAGCTAAGGATATGGTTGTACTCGCCAAGTTTGATAATTACTGGGGAGGGTGGGAAGGAAAACACTTTGAAAAAGTCATAATCAAATCCGTGCCTGAATGGTCAACCGCGAGGATGCAATTAGAAGCTGGTGAAGTGGATTTTGTTGATAGATTACCCCATGAGGATATAGCTGCACTACAACAGAACCCCAAGATTGAGATAGTGAAAACCCCCGCTTACCAGAACTTGCTTGGATTCTTTAACACGAAAAAATATCCATTAAACATTACAGAAGTAAGAAAGGCTATCAGCTACGCCGTACCATATGGCGACTTAATAAACACTGTTATGAGGGGAAATGCTCGCCAGTCCAAGGGTCCGGTTCCTTATGGTTTATGGGGACACTCGGAAGATTTACCCCAATACACTTACAACCTAACTAAGGCTAAGGAGTTGCTTAGAAGCGTCGGGTTTAACCCGGATACACAGTGGTGCACGTTAGTATACACTTACAATGCGGGAGACGAGTATGAAAGGAGAACTGGTGAATTGTTAAAGGCAGAACTGGCAAAAATCGGAATAAATCTTCAACTCCAAGGAATGCCTTGGGAAGAGCAATGGGGTTTAGCTAAATCACCAAATCCTGAAGACAGACAAGACATCTTTGTAATGTACTGGTGGCCAGACTATCCTGACCCTTACACCTTCCTAGGTCCGATGTTCCATTCCGAAGAGGAAATAGTCTTCAACCTTGGATACTACAGTAATCCAGAATATGATCGTTTGATCGAAGAGGGATTCGCTATAGCTGGAACAAACAGGACGAGGGCTGAAGAACTTTATTGTCAAGCTCAAATGTTATTGATAGAGGACTGCCCTGCAATATTCTTCTTCGACATGCAATACGTAAGACCTAAAAGAGCTTCACTAAAGGGATATGTTGACAATCCCGCATACGCCCACGTAGTCTTCTGGTATAATTGTTATAGAGAAGAATAACCTTTTTAACATTCAGACACTTTAAAAATGTGGACGTTGCCGTGAAGCTACGCTACTTCATAATTCGACGAATATTGCTTTCGATCATAGTCCTTTTCGGAGTTTGTGTTATAACATTCTTTATAGCAAGGGTTATTCCAGCTAACCCGGCTGCAATGTGGGTTGGAACGCATCCAACGCAGGAGCAGATTGAAAGGGCTGAAAAAGAGCTTGGACTCGATAAACCTCTCCATACACAATTTTTAATCTACATGGACAAGCTTATACATGGAGACCTAGGGGTTTCTATAAGAACTCGCAGACCAGTAATCGAAGATATTCTCGCATACCTACCAGCTTCGTTGGAGCTCGTTGGAACTGGGATGGTGATAGCCATAGTGATTGGCATTCCACTGGGTGTGGAAGCTGCAACTAAAAAGGATTCATGGATAGACCATTTAAGCAGACTATTTTCCATAGGAGGAGTATCCATTTTTAGCCCTTGGCTAGGCATGATGGGACAACTACTTTTTTTCAAATGGTTAGGCCTACTCCCAGCCGGGGATAGAATAAGCACCATAGTAAGTATTCAATATCCAATTCAGAAAGTCACAGGATTCTATCTAATTGATTCAATTCTCACAGGCAATTTTGTGGCATTTCAAGACGCGCTTGCCCACATTATTCTACCAGCCTTTGTCGTTGCAGCTTACCCATTGGGACTGGTATCCAGAATGATAAGGTCAACTATGGCTGATGTTTTAGAAGAGGACTACATAAGAACCGCTAGGGCCTACGGTGTCCCCGAAAGGATCGTCGCCTATAAATACGCACTTAAAAATTCATTAGGACCAACTATAACGGTTTTAGCCTTATCGTTCGCCTATTCGCTCGTGGAAACTTTCCTTATTGAGATGGTTTTTAACTGGCCTGGACTTGGACGTTATGCTGCTCTATCCATAATTTCGCTTGATTATCCGGCTATAATGGGCATAGCCATCTTCATAGCTTTAGTTTATATTCTGCTTAACTTGGTAGTGGACCTACTGCAGGCAGTCATAGATCCAAGGGTGAGGCTGGAATAAATGAGAAAAATTCTTTTAACGCTGAAAAGTGAAAGAATGAAAGCGCGGTTCAGGGAAATATATTACAGCCTATATATCTTAAAGAGAAATAGATTGACATACGCCAGCTCTTTATTCGTATTGTTCTTGATTTTTGTGGCGATTATAGGACCTTTTGTAGTTCCATATCCAGAGGACGCATTTGGAGCGGTGCATCCGGAGAAGGCTTTCAGGCCGCCAAGTTTTGAGCATATATTTGGAACAGATGACGCTGGAAGGGACATTTTCAGTAGGGTGATTATTGGGACAAGGATCTCCCTCTCAGTGGGGGTTGTTGTGACACTTTTAACAGTGCTTATAGGAGTGCCCCTTGGATTAATAGCTGGTTATATGGGAGGGCTTGTGGATGAGGCGATAATGAGAATCACAGACATGTTCTTGAGCCTCCCACCATTATTACTAGCATTGGTCTTCGCCGCTGTGATGGGTCTTAGAGGACAGTCGTTCAGCAATGTACTAGTGGCAATAGCTGTCGCATGGTGGCCATGGTATACGAGACTTGTCAGGGGGCAAGTTGTATCGTTAAAGGAGCGTCCCTTTATAGAGGCAGCTCATGCAGCTGGTGTAGGACCGCTTAAAATAATGTTTAGGCATATTTTACCAAACTGCCTGACACCGATATTGGTTCAAGCTTCACTAGACTTTGGTTCTGTAATCTTAACTGCTGCCGGATTAAGTTTTCTAGGTCTTGGGGCTCAGCCCCCAACGCCGGAGTGGGGATTAATGCTAAGTATAGGAAGATACTACTTTCTAAACTACTGGTGGCTTGCAACTTTCCCGGGTCTAGCCATATTCGCTACAGTGCTTGCGTTCAATCTCATGAGTGATGGGTTAAGAGAAGCCTTATGTCCGAGATTACGAAGGTTCTAGGTGTCAAGATGTCAGAGCAACCCTTACTAGAAATCAGAAATCTGAAAGTCAACTTTAAGACTTATCAGGGCATAGTTCACGCGGTTGATATAGATTATTTTTCAATAGGCAAAAAGGAATACGTTGGTCTCGTTGGCGAAACAGGTTGTGGAAAGAGTGTTACAACACTGGCCATTCTCAAGCTTTTGCCTCCCTCGGGGAAAATTATAGGTGGCGAAATAATCTTTAAGGGCGAGGATCTGCTGAAAAAGAGCCCGAAAGAAATGGAGAGAATACGAGGAAAGCAGATTTCAATAATATTCCAGAATCCTTCGTCTTCTCTTAATCCCGTTTTCACGGTGGGAGAGCAAATTACTCGAATAATAATGTTACATCAAAAATTAACGAAGAAAGAGGCGGAGAAGAAAGCCATAAAAATGCTTGCTTTAGTTAGACTTCCAAATCCGCGGAAATTATTGAATAGGTATCCCCATGAACTTAGTGGTGGAATGTGCCAAAGGATAATGATAGCCATGGCGTTATCATGCAATCCAGAATTACTCATAGCGGATGAACCAACAACAGCTTTAGATGTAACCATACAAGCTCAAATCCTAAAACTGATGAGAGAATTGAAAGAGAAGGTTGGAGCATCAATCCTATTAATAACTCATGACCTTTCAGTGGTAGCCCAACTCTGTGATAGAGTAGCGGTAATGTACGCTGGCAAAATAATTGAACAGGGAAAGGTTCGGGATATATTTAAGAACCCGCTGCATCCATACACCCGAGGCTTATTGGAAGCGATACCTATTGTTGGTAAACGAGAAAAGCAGCTTAGAGGAATCGAGGGGTTTGTCCCAAATATGTTGAATCCTCCTTCTGGGTGCAGGTTTCATCCAAGGTGTCCTTACAGCATGGAAATTTGCAAAATAAAAACCCCCAGTAGATTTTATGTGGAGAATGAACATTACGTATCGTGTTTCCTCTATGGGGGAGAGAAACCATAACAGAGCTATTGAAAGTTATGGATTTGAAAAAGCATTTTCCGATTAAAGGACTACTGGGAAGAGTTATTGGATGGATCAGAGCTGTTGACGGAGTAAGTTTTAACATATATGAGAAGGAGACCCTTGGAGTTGTTGGAGAATCAGGGTGTGGGAAGACAACGCTGGGTAGAACCATCCTTAGGCTTATAGAGCCCACAGAGGGCATCATAATCTTCAACGGAAAAAACATAACTAAACTTAGCAAAAAAGAGCTAAGAAGTTTAAGAAAAGACATGCAGATAGTGTTTCAGGATCCCTATTGGTCTCTGAATCCCACAATGCTTGTTAAAGATATAATTGCGGAGCCCATCATGGAGCATCTCAAGGGCGAAGTAAGCGTGGAGGAAAAGGTTGTCGAGCTGCTTCGGCTTGTGGGTTTACCTGAAGAGGCCATGTGGAGATATCCACACGAGTTTAGCGGAGGGCAAAGACAGAGAATCGCAATAGCTAGAGCCCTTTCAACAAATCCGAAATTTATAGTCTTTGATGAACCCACTTCCTTTTTAGACGTCTCTGTTCAAGCTCATATAATAAACTTAATAAGTGAACTCCAGAGAAAGCTAAACTTAACGTATATGTTTATCTCCCACAACCTTGGAGTTGTTCAACATATTAGTAGTAAAATAGCTGTGATGTATGTTGGGAAAATTGTGGAAATAGGGTCCGTTGACCAAATATTCGAGGAACCCATCCAC
>JAWAZO010000046.1:0-7725 GCA_038817565.1 Bathyarchaeia archaeon | reverse complement strand
ATTTACAACTGGTGGTCTTACGCTCAAAACGTCCCCACATACTATCACCTCTATGGAAAATCAACCATAAAAATAACCGAAAACACATTCCTAAACATAACATTGGAAAATCGATATATCACAGGAAGAACTGTCGACATGGAAAATAATACAGTCTCTGATGTCTCCATTTATATTAGTGGATATACTGATTTTGGCGATTTCTACGGCTGGTTTGAATCATGGACATCATCTGATGAAGAGGGCATGTTTAATGTCGCTGTGTTTATAAGCCCAAATGTGAACTTAATGGCGCATCCTCCAGATCCTTACGCAGAATATACGACAAATATTGATGCTACCGAAGATACGTCGATAAATATTATTCTTCAGGAGCTTGTTTTCGTTACTGTAAGTGGCTTTGTATTGGACAGGGATGGAAACCCTGTGCCTAATCAGTGGGTTTATATTGGCAGGTCTGCGGTAACCGATGAGAATGGCAGATTCTCCATAAACGTTCCAGTCGGCGAATACGTAATTGAAATTTACAACTGGTGGTCTTACGCTCAAAACGTCCCCACATACTATCACCTCTATGGAAAATCAACCATAAAAATAACCGAAAACACATTCCTAAACATAACATTGGAAAATCGATATATCACAGGAAAAGTAGATTGCGAAGGAAGACCCGTTGCCAATACCGATGTTGATATTAGCGGATATGCTGATTTTGGCGATTTCTATGGCTGGTTTGAATCATGGGCTTCCAGCGACACCGCGGGCAGATTTAGTGTTGCAATTTTTACATGTCCCAATGTCTATCTTTGGGTAAACCCACCGGAAATCTACGCACCTGTTCAGATGTATATAGATGCAACTAACGATAAAACCGTCCTCATCGCTCTTTCGTATAAGACCGGAGTATTACCAACCGCTGATTTCGCTTGGAGTCCGCAAACACCGGAAGCTGGACAGATAGTAACTTTCGACGCTTCACCTTCCGTGCCCGGTAGTGGAATTATAATTAGGCACAAATGGAGTTTTGGCGATGGAACTTACGCTGTTGGAAAAATTGTAACTCACACTTATAGTAGTCCAGGCGTTTATATGGTGACGCTTAACGTTACAAACAGCAAAGGCCTATGGAGCATCATACAAAAGCAGATAGAGGTACTCGGGCTTCCAGGAGCACCAATCGCTAACTTTACATACGCACCAGTTAATCCCATAATTGGACAAATAGCGACTTTCGATGCCTCCAGCTCTTATGATCCTGACGGGACAATAGTTTCCTATAACTGGAACTTCGGCGACGGATATACGGCTGAAGGGGCTATAGTAACGCATTCATATGTAGAAGAGGGCAACTATAAAGTAACATTGACGGTTGTAGATAATGACGGCAAATCAAGCACAATAAGCCGCACAGTGACCGTGGTCAGGCCTACCACGCCAACCATCGAAACAAGTGGACTCGTTGTCATAGCAAAAAGCCCGGTAGACTTAATTATCTACGATCCAGACTTTTATGTTATATCCAGAGAATATAACGAGATCCCGGGCGCTATGTATTTAGAAGAAGACTTGAATGGCGACGGTTCATTAGACGCCTACATAATAATTCCAGAACCTAAAATTGGGCAATACCTAATAACTGTAACACCGAAATCTGATGCTAATCCTTCGGATACTTATACTCTGGAAGTTTCCTACGGCAACATAGCCTTTTTGCTTGCCGAAAACGTTCCAATAAGCGACATTCCAACAGAACCATACCTCATCCACACAACCACGTTTGTGGCACCGCCAACTCCGACCGTCATAACAGCAGAAATAGACGTAGATCCAGACACCTTAAACCTTGGCAGCAAAGGCAGATGGGTCACGGCCTATATAGAGTTTCCAGAAGGCTTTGATGTTGCAGACATAAATGTCTCAACAATTCTACTGAATAGTAGCGTTTCAGTAGATTTTAATGCGCCGATAACGATTGGAGACTATGATAACGACTCCATTCCAGACTTAATGATCAAGTTCAATAGAGCAGACGTCATTTCATACATTCTCGCTAATGTTAACTTAACAGAACTCTACGAAAACAGGTTCATGACGGTAACATTAACAATAACAGGTAAACTTAACGATGGCACACTATTCCAAGGAAGCTGCGCAATTGAAATAATCTTACCAATGCCAAGATATGGAAGATTCATCCAATATACGTAATTCAAACTTTCCTTATTTTTTCTGATTTAACCTCTTTTAGCTGTGGACTTTTTCTGTTATTAGTGATATGCTTTTTGCGTATTCCATGAAGGCCTGGCGTAGGACTTCGCTTTCTCCTATGCCGAGGCTCTGAGCTATGCGCTCCAACAAATGTTTCTGTTCTTTGCTTAGGTAGACTTTAACCCAGCTTTTCCTCCGCATAAACCGTAAACCCACATAAGTGCCTACATAGTTACCGTTCGCCATTTAGATTTTAAAAACCTTTTCTTGGCTTCGAAAAGCCTTAAGGTTGTGATTAATAACGCCTTGGGAAGAGACAGACCAGTATATTCGCAGTGGACATCGCAACCCAGAAGATTTTCAGCCAGACAGTTTCAGCACTATAACGCTTAGCGAGGATGAGGGTATAAAGGCTGTTATAGGCAAGCTTAAGGGCGAAGATAAAACGACGGTGCAGAGCTACCTTTTTAACAAGGCTAAAAGCTGGACTGTTGATAAGGCTAAGGCTTGGTTTGAGAAGCACTGTGAAACCGTGGTTAAGGAGCATTTCACGGCTGTTTTTCCCTTTCAGGTTTTAGAGAAAATTGTTGACAAGCCCTTGCGCATTAAAGGCGTAGCCATGAAGGTTGGCATGAGCCGAAACTTGAATATTTATACGCCTGAAGAGCTGCAGGCTTTTGCATCCAAACTGGTTAATGCACCCTTCTACGTTGAGCATGTGGCTGTTCCAAACGCCATAGGCAAAGTTGTCAACGCCTGTTTTGACGGTGAAAACCTTTGGTATGAAGCTGAAATCTACGATGATGAAACAGCTGAGAAAATCCGTAAAGGGTTAATCCAGCATGTAAGCGTAGGCGCAGACTACGAAACATTAGACATTTTAGACGGCAAAGTTCCTCACGGCTTGCACAATGCGGAGTTAAGCCTTGTAGCTGTGCCAGGAATACCAGAAACCAACATTCAAGTTTTAGAAAGTTTGAAGCGTCAGCCGAGCGTGAAAGAGGCGGAGTGGGATACCGCCTATATTAACGATTTGCCAGATTCCGCTTTCGCCGTCATTAGCAAGGGCGGAACGAAGGATGAGCATGGTAAAACTGTTCCAAGGACGCTTAGGCATTTGCCCCATCATAATGCTGATGGCAGCTTGGACTTGCCTCATCTGCGTAATGCTTTGGCACGATTGTCCCAAACAGATTTAACGCCTGAGGAGAGGGCTGAGGCTAAAAGGCACTTGTGCGCTCACGCCAAAGAAGCTGGAATAGAAAGCGAAGTTTGCAGCGAAACCCAAGAAGCCTCAACACAAGCAGAAGAAAAGTTGCCATGCGAAAAGGCAAAGGAATCTTTAATGCGAAGATTCAAGAACTGGAAAGGCAGGTTGCGGAATTAAGGGCTAAGCAAAGCCAGCCCCAAACCAGCATTTCCGAAAGCCTTGTTCAAAAGCCTAAAGAGTCCATGATACCCATTTCTGAAGCCATCAAAACCCTTGAAGGATTGTTGCCTTCCCCGGTAGTTGAACGCAGCTGGGGTTTAGGTCCTCAGCGCATGTGCCAAGACATTCGCCGTGTTATTTGGAAGCTTAAGGAGAGGACGCGAAGCGGATAGTCACTTTTGTGGCCGGGAGTAAGCCAGGACGAACTGGCTGAAACCAAAAGGAAAAGTTGGAGTGATAGTGTATGGCGGATTTGACGGGTAAACCTTGGATGGTTGCCGGCGAAACAGACGACCCAAACGCTTTGATAGAGTCTTTTACGGCGGCTGCTGCCGTAACAAAAGGCGACCCAGTTTATTTAAGTGCAGACGACCAAGTTAGCCCAGCCACCTCGGCGCAGGACTGCATTGGCATAGCCCTAAAAAGCGTTTCGCAAGGCGAAAAATGCCCTGTGCTAATCCGTGGAAGAGTCAAGGTTGTGGCTGGAGGCGCTATCACCCGTGGCAAAGCCGTTTACGGCGCAGACTCTTCCAAGCGTGTTTTAGCTTTAGCCGACATAAACGAGGGCGGCACATCAACTCATTCCTGGACAAGGAAACTTGGATGGGCTTTGGAAAGCGCGTCTGCAGCAGGCGACCTCATCTTCATTTACGTGGAGAAGTGATGAGCCGTGAAGCCCAAACTTTTTGAAAGCTTGATGCAGCAGGACACGGAACATAAGCAAATCTACGAAAAACTCAAGGGAAAGGCTGCATCCCATCCATTCTTTAAACGCTACTCTGAAGTGGGCATTAAAGAAGGCTTGTTCAGCGACGTAGTTGGCGCCATTGGGCGAATGCATGATACGCTTGTCAAGGCTGCCTGGCCTGAGCTGATTGGGCGAAGCATAATAAATGTCCGCCCTACAAAGGAGCCGCTTGAGAGGTTCCCGTTGGACAGCGATTCAGTTGGCTATCTTTATGCTGAGGGCGGAGCCGCAAGGCTTGTGGGCAAAAAGCATAGCACAGTGGACATTCAAACAAACGTTTTAGCTGAAGCCAGCGAAGAATGGACCCGCGAGTTTGTGGAAGATGCCACATGGAATGTTATGGAAAACATGGTGGAAAAGGTTGGCAAAGCATTAGGCGTTGTTGAAACTCAAAAGGTGCTTGACCTTTACGGGGGCATAGCCCCGGGCGACTTGGCTGGAGGCTCAGCCTTAAACGCTGGCAACGCCGCCTTAGACTGGAGTCTGCTTTTGCAACTGCATAACGCCATTAGAAACGAGAACTGGAAACCCGATGTTCTCGTGCTGCATGAGACGCAGCTTCATCAACTGCTTAACGACGACAAGTTCATTCATAGCATGTATCTGCCATCCACTGAAACAGACATAGCCAGAGGCATAATAGGCAGTGTCCTCGGCATGAAAGTTGTAGTTAGCACTTTAGTGCCTAACGGAACAGCCTACGCCATAGACACCCGCGTAGCAGCAGTCATGCTACTGCGCAGAGACATAACAGTCGAAGACTGGGAAGAACCGCAAACAGGCAAGTATGGTGTTAGAGCCACCACACGCTTCGGCTTGGGCATCTTAAGAAGCAAAGCCGTTGCCAAAATGACCAACATCAAGACCACATTGTAAGCCGTCCAAGGGTAGCCCATGCCAAAATACAGCGGAAAATGCAGCAGATGTGGAAAAATCAACCAATCTGACCGTAAGGGCGACATCGCCATCTGCGACTGCTGGCGTTATTGTCCCCACTGCGGGGCTGAAATGCAGCCTTATACGCCTGACTTAACGCCGAACGTTTACGGCTTGGACGGCAAAAGAGACTTCCAAATTCTGATGGTTTGCAACAACATGGCAGCCCATCCGAAAAATGTTCCGTTTTATAGCAGTCAAAAGCCCGTCGAGGTTGTGTGCACATGAAAAAGCGTGAAAGGGACTTACAACTTGCCCGCATAATGTTAGCGGAGCTTATGAAGGCTGGTTCTCTCAGGCGAAGAGACCTTGAAAAACACACGCTTACGAAATGTGGAACAAGAGCCACCTTCGACAGCATCCTCGCCTTCCTAAAGGGGCAAGGCTACATAGCAAAAGCTTCAGCAGAATACATGGCGCCCTACCAAATCACGGAGAAAGGCAAACGTTTTCTGGAGGCCCTTTCAAATGGGTCAGCCTGACCCGCGTGGCAGAAAGCCAAGCCTATGGACTCGCCTACGAGAAGCCATTAGAAAGCGTGAGGCTTCAGGCTACGCTTACCCAGGCTCAAAGACTTTCAGTGAAACAGCTTCGATCCCGCTTGCAGACGTCATGCAGCTTTATGAAAGGGAACCAGCCTGCAAAGCCAGCGTAGACCTGTTGGCTGCAGCCACCGTTGGCATGGGCTTCTACACAACCGTTAACGAGGAATATGAAAGGGCTGATGAAGCGAAAGAAGCCATAGACAAGTTCAATGAAGATGTCAACCTCGACGGATTATTAAATGATATGGCGAAAACGCTTATCGCCTGCGGAAACGATTTCTGGCTTAAAATCACGCCTGAACGACTAACACAACTGCATAGGCTTCCAATAGACGCTGTAGAAAAAATCGAGAGAAGCCCAATTCAGCAAGATTTGAAAGTGCCTTACAAGGTTGAAGGCTACAAGCTAAAGCATTCTTATGGCGGCGAAACCCTTAAGCCTGAAGCCGTCATCCACTGGCGAATAAACTGTGTTGGACAATCAGCTTTCGGAATAGGCATCCTACAAGTTTTACTCCACACCTTAACCATAAACTCGGACAAGCGCCCAGCTTATGCTTGGATTAAGGGCAAAATAGAGAAGATTCTGCCAAAAATTTTTGAAAAATATGCGGGTCCAGACGTTTTAGTTTGGGTTCCATACGCCGGCCAAGACACAATCAAAAAGTTTGAGAATGCGATTAAAAACCGCCCCGAAGAAGGGGCATGGCTATTTTACGGCGAAGCTAAAGGCAAAGGCGAGGCGCCAAGCATTCTTCCCGTGCAAATCGACCCCCGAGCCAGATTCGAATACTACATAGACCACATCATAAACCAGTTTTACCTCGGATGCGAAACACCCTTACCAAGACTTTTCAGCACGCCAGGCTTCACAGAAGCCTCGGCAAAAGCAGCCTTAGACCTCCAGGACATGCTAATTAAGCCTATCCAACGCTACATAAAAAGACAAGTGGAACGCGACATTTTCGACGTTGTTTTAGTCCAAGCTGGACACGACCCAGCAAAGGCGAAGGTTCGCCTAAACTGGGGCAGCCCTGAAGTGCCAGAAGTTGTTATGGCTGACATGCTCAAGGCTGCAGAGCTCGGCTTGATTCGCCCCGAAGAGTTCCGCAAAAACGCAGCCAAATTCGGGTGGGAATTATGGGAAAAAGAAGCTCAACCGGAAAGTCACGCTTAGCCGCTTTGTCTGTGAAAGGCTAAGAGGAGGTGAAAAAACCGAAAATGAATGGGTTAAACGTGGCTTTAGGAGTTGCCGCAGCCTTGATTTATGCTTTCCTCGGCTACTCGGCACAGGACAAGCCTTTCAACTGGCGAAAGTTTCTGCGAACAGTAGCCATAGCCGCCTTTTCAGCGCTTGGCTTGGATTTGACAGGCGTAACCGTTGACGTTTACACCGCCATGGTAGGACCCACCGCCATCACTGTTTGGCTCAAAAACTCATAGACACAGCAAAACCTTAAGAAATTACCCCTCTAAAATACGTTAATCATGACTTTTCATCCTCAAACTCGAACATTAGTTTATACCTTTTCAATTTAATATGAGGTGTTAACTTTACAGCATATTTTATCTTGTCGTCAAAATCATTGGCTACTATTATCCCCCTTACATAACTATTTTTTGCAAGGTTCTCCTTCACCCAACCTATGTATGCCGAGATCTGCCCAAATGTAGAAACATCTGCAACTCCTGCTTTTAGTTCCACCACGACGAAGTTATCTTTCGAATCCATGGCAAGAATGTCTATTCGCATTCTACCGCCTTCAACGGGATATTCTTCGCCAGTTCTTTCTTGATCTTGATATAATTTCAAGCCGTGCTCAAGAAGGGTCAAGTTGTTAACGAGATATTTTCTCAAA
>JAWAZO010000045.1:0-7938 GCA_038817565.1 Bathyarchaeia archaeon | reverse complement strand
TTCCACTCATTTGTATGAATGGAACATTTTCGCCAAGCTCCTTAGAAATAGCCACAGCTATGGCAGTTTTACCAGTGCCCGGTGGACCTGCTAAAATAATGCATTTCCCGCTAAGTTTTCCTTCCTTAATCATCTTAACAACTAAGCCTGCAGCTTCCCTAGCCTTTTCCTGTCCAACCATCCCATCCTTTATCTTAACGGCCTTTAGATTTTCGTCTAAGCCTAAACCCTTAATATGTGTGTGGGCACCTATTCTTTCAAATTTTGAAACCGGTGCTGTTGGCAGCTCCCTAATAGCCGCCATAAAGGTCGCCCCAAATTGAAGGGGGTTTAAAACGCTTTTAACAGATTTTAAACCAGAAATCACAAAAATAAAAATTTAGCGCTTATTTTCCGCTCATTTCCCTTCTATCTAATAGGTAATTTAGAATAGCTATGCATGTGGCAGCTAGGTAAGGCTTTTTTCCAAGGGATATCTTCTCCCCATAACGTAAAGCGAAGGCTTCAACTTTCTTTGGTAAACCTACATGGTCCCCTAGAACAAAAACCGGATTTTCTTCAATATCAACCTCAAAAATGTCTTTCCCGCCCTCCTCAAGAATATATATTTTGGCTTTTTCCGCCTTCTCTTTTATTAAACCCTCAAAGCTCGTTTTTGAGAGACTTATCCCCGGATGCTGCTTTCCAGATAAAACCTTCTTTAATAATAATGTCCATGTGCCCAAATCCGTTCTAACATCACGCAGCGTTAGGCCTTCAACCCTCAAATGTAATGGCGGTTGTGGTGGACCATTTAGTATTGCATGAAAAACTGTGTCTCTTCGTAGCGCATGGGATAAGAAAAGGCTTGCAACAGCACATTCATAAACTATGTCTAGGCGTCCAGCATCATGTAAATTTTCCCATTTTGAATCCGTCCGTCCCATCCGCGAATACAAAATGAATTCACGCAAACTCGCCACCCGCCACTTTGTAGAGTTCTTTGCCATAAGCTAAACTTTCTTAATTTCTAGGATTTCATGGTAAAGTTCTTTGAGGATTTCCTTGTAGTTTATTTTCCCCTGCTCTATCATGTCCATTATTGATTCAAGTTTTCGTGTTGCTTCTTCAGACGTGTATTCCTTAAACATTAAACTTAGGTATTTGTAGACTTTGAAGCCTAATGTTGTGTTGATGAGCCTATTCCCCTTTTCAATGGCGTAATGCCTCTCGAGAATTGTTTGAATAGTTTTAGCATAAGTGCTTGGCCTCCCAACACCTCTCTCCTTCATGAGAGCTATTATCTCGCCTTGGGTGAATAGTTTTGCCGCTGGCAAGTAGAGTAGCCTCGCAAACTTTAAAGCATATTCGCCCTCTTGAACAGCGTTTGCAGTTTTTATAGGCATTAAGACGTTGAAGCCTTCACTTAAAACGCCGACGGGGTTCTCGATAAAAGCTTGATTTCCATCTATCAGAACCTTGAATTGTTGATATAGGAGTTTGGTCTCCTTCATTTGGCTTGCAATGAAACGCTTGAATATTAAGTCGTAAAGCTGAAAATGATCGTTTGTAAGCCTCTTCGGATATCTTAGAATTCCTGCGGAGACTAGATTTTTCAGCTGTTCCACGTCTAAAGGCTTTGTTGGTCTAATACACTCATGCGCTCCTTCCATGAAATACTTTCGCGGAACAAACAGTGACGGATACTTTTCTTGGATGTAATCCTTTGCAATGCTTATTCCTGTGGCTGAAACCGTTGTGGAGTCTGTTCGGTGATATGTGCACAAACCCATTTCAAATAGATCTTGGGCAATTATCATAGTTTTTGCAGCTGAGAAACCAAGTTTTACCGACGCGTCGCGGAGCAGAGTGTCGGTAGTGTATGGTGGTGGCGGATTTACGCTCCTTTCCTCGGTTTTTAAGTCAACTATCCTCGCTTTTAATTCACTGGTACGTTTTTCAATTTCTTCTGCTGGGAATTGGATTATTGGATTTTCAATAGAGATTTTTAAGCCGTTTGAAAGTGTTGCCGACAAAACCTTCTTCTTCCTTTTTGATTCGTTCACCCTTTCTATTATCCATCCTAGCACTGGAGTTTGAACTCTTCCGGCTGAGAGCCTATAATTCTGGAATTTATGCCAAAGTTTCTGGCTGAGTTCGAAACCTATCCAACGGTCTTCTATGCGTCTAACCAGTTGGGCCTCAACCATCTTCAAATTGATTTCTCGTCTGTTCTTTATTGCTTGGAGGAAAGCCCTTTTGGTAATTTCATGAAACTCTAACCGCTCAACTTTGTTGTTCATGGGGTAAAGCGAACAGTAAACGTCGTAGGCTATTTTCTCCCCCTCAATATCCGGATCCGTTGCGATGAAGACCATGTTAACTTCAAGGGCTATTTCCCGCATGGCATTTATAAGCTCGCTTTTGGAGTAGAATTCTTGGCTTCTGCATTTTGGACAAAACTCTAAGCCTGCAAACTGTTCTCCACATTTTCTGCATTTCTTTATGAAATCGTATATGGGTATGAAGTCTCCGTTTTGAATCTTTATGCCGTGAAATCCTTCGTTGACCACTAAGTCGTAAATGTGTCCCATGCTTGCCATAATGTTAAGCACAAACTCTCCCATGCTGACCTCAAAAATCGTTATGTTTCCAATTTTCCTCTTGTAAGGCCTACCAAAGAACCTCGATATGGTTCTAGCTTTTGTCGGTGACTCTACAACTAAGAGGGCTGCCTTGATAAAGTCCTTAACCCTCTTGACAATTCTTCCTTCTCTGATTTCCCGTATAATCATTCTATCCTCATCTATCTTTTTAAACCATCTCTCAGCTGTTTTTTCGTCGAATGGTGTCCATGTGGTTTCTCCAAGCATAAGCTCTAGTTTACGCCTGAGCGAATAGAATGCCTTCTCGTCGTCCACCAGAAGAAAGCTCGCGCCACGTGCTATGCCTCCAGCGAACATTCTTGAGGCTCTTCCAGAAGCTTGAACGTAGGCTATAGGGTCTGCAACAACAAGGTAAAAGTCTCCATTCTTCTTTTTTAGGGAAATCTCCTTGCTCTGCATTATTCCATCTATAACTTTTGGCGTTATGGCGCTTTTTAGAAAATTCCTAGCCTCCAAAATAAGTCTTTTAACATGGTCATCATAACCGCTGAGCGGAACGCCAGCTTCTATGGATGCCTTAATCTTTTCCAGCGTCTGCCTATTTATTGGGGTTATTCTGCGGAGATTGTTAATTATTTGGCTTGTCTTGTCCTGTTGGCCTTTTTCTAGAAACTCTCTAATGTTCCTAAGAAGTGTAAGAATTTTTGCCGGATTGTATTCGTCCCAGCTTAGTTTAATTTCCATCCTTGGCACGCCTGTGAAGATTACGTAGCGAACCCTTTCTGGGAGATCTATTCCCCGTGCGAGGGGGCTTCTGAAGCTTGCGATCCCTATTAAGACGTCATATTCGCCTTTTTCGAATTTCTCCAAAAGCTCCTCACTCATCTTCACGTAGAAGCTTGCCTTTACACCGTTTGCATTTAAAAATTCACTTAGTTTGAGTGCGTAGTCTCTACCGAAAACTGATGGGACGAAAATCAAACATCCAGAACCAAATCTCCTAACCAGGGATAGCACTTTGCTTTCAATTTCGCTGTCTGCCTCAACATGGAAGTCTTTGATGTTTCTTAGAAATTCAGGTTTAAAGCCTATCTGAAACTTTAGAAGTTCTTCAAAGAGTTTTATCCTCTTCGTTCTTTTCGCCTTCACAGTTGCCCCGGAAACAACCAGCAGGCCAATTTTGTTTCTGCTTTTATATTCCTCAATCTTACTTCTTATTGATTCAATTTGCTCAAGAACTTCTGATGGATTTTTCCCCATTCTTTTTAATCTGTTTGCCTCCCTACGAAGAGTTATAAGCTGAAAAGCTAATGTTATTGTGGCGTTGTCGAAACCCAAAATCGCCAAAATTCTATCTATATTTCTCGGAGATTTTAAGAAAGAGTCTACATCGTCCACAAATATATAGTCGAAATTTTTGCCCTTTAAAACCTCAAAATGGCTTACTAAGAACCTCTCTGTCGTTATGAGAATGTCGAAATCACCATTAGCCACTCTTTCCAGTGATTTCCTTTTTTCCTCCTCGCTTAAGGCAGCATGATAACAAATCTTTTGGGGACCTATTCTAAGCCTTTCTGAATAATCATCTATTTTTTCCGCAACTTGCTGCACGAGAAGGGCTGTCGGCACTATA
This sequence comes from Bathyarchaeia archaeon, assembly GCA_038817565.1. Lineage (GTDB taxonomy): Archaea > Thermoproteota > Bathyarchaeia > Bathyarchaeales > Bathycorpusculaceae > JAGTQI01. The sequence continues at coordinate 3,720 of JAWAZO010000045.1, read as the reverse complement.
ATGTAGCTTTTCTTTCCATTGGTGGCAAAGTAGAGAGCTGCAACGGTTCCTAAAACGGTTTTTCCAACACCTGTGGGCGCGACTATTGAAAAGTTCCGCTTTAAAAGGATCCTCCTAGCCCAAACCGCTTGAAGAGACCACATCCTCTGTCCAACAGCTCTCTTAAAAAACTTGGAAAATTCACTAAACTTCCTATAAAAATCGAAAATCTCGCCAGCAAAATATAATCTTCCTCTTTCTTCTAAAGCTTTTTGCACATGTTTCCATGATTTTAGGTCTTCAACGCTTTCAAGACAATTTTCACAAACTCCAACTTGCAGAAGGCGCTCGTCAGAAATGGCGCCCTTACAGTTTACACATAACCCATGATAAATCCCCCTCAAATCAACCACCCTTCCAAAGCTTAGCCATTAACATGACATACGAAAGAGCCTCGGGCGGGATTTGAACCCGCGACCACCGCCTCTCTGGCACCTTACCAAGGCGGTGCCCCACCAGGCTAGGCTACCGAGGCCCAACCTTCCAACACAACATACGCACATAAACACTTTAAAGGATTTCGCGCTCCACAACGTCCAAAAAGAACAAACAATTTATAATCTTGAAATTTATCCAACCACTATGAAGCGGGGGTCGCCAAGCCTGGTCAAAGGCGCAAGGCTTAGGACCTTGTCCCGTAGGGGTTCGTGGGTTCAAATCCCACCCCCCGCACTTATATAAGGACCTTGGGTCCTTTCATCCCCTTTGGAAAGGGTTTTAACAAGGTTCATTAGCTACTTGTTAAGCAGAGGGATGCTGAAACCTTCCACTATTGAACGGAAAGTTAGAGCTTTGAAAAGTTTGCTTAGGCATAATGTTGCTTTGAATCCAGAATCGGCTATCAGCTTCCTTAATACTTGAATTGGAGTAGTGGGACGAAGGATTTGGTTTTGGATGCGTGGTGGATTGCTCATCAGAATGTAGTTTAACGGAAAGAGTAGTGGACCGGGCGGGATTTGAACCCGCGACTTCCGCCGTGCGAGGGCGGCGTTCATACCAGCTGAACTACCGGCCCTTTATGCTGAGGCTTTCATAATGAAGTGTTGGTGAACGTTTTTATTTCTGTTTTCATTTATTGTTTTTGCCGGATGATGAGAAGGCATTAAATTGACAGCTGGATGAAATTTCAGAGTTACTCGGACGGCAATCGTTTAAATTATCAATGATTTAATGTTCCGGGGTAAGCACATAAGGAGTTTGTGGCTAACAGCAACAGTGTTTGGTGGAAATGGTTAGGCTTTTAAAAGTACATATCTAATATAGTTTGGCGTTGAATTTGGCTAAAGCCTCTAAAAAACCGAAAGAGTTTGACCAAACACTTTTGGAGTCCACATTAAAGGGGAAAACATTAATTGTTTACTGGTACATGCTTCAGCAGCCAAGCCGCACAGTCGGTGTCCGCGAAGTCCAAAGAGCCTTAAAGTTTTCAAGCCCAAGCATAGCGGTTCACCACCTCGAAAAACTGGAGGAGTTGGGCCTTGTCAGGAAAAAACCGACAGGCGAGTATATGCTGGAAGAAGAGGTAAAAATTGGAATTCTGCAGTTTTTTACCCGCATAGGCCGTTTTATGGTTCCCCGCTACTTGTTTTACTCGGTTCTTTTTACAACCATGCTAGCAACTTATGTCATTCTATGCGTTTTGGGCCATGTATGGCCGAACTTTTATGCTGTCATGTTTGGATCTATCGCCACTGTAGCCTTCTGGACTGAAACAATCCGCGTTTGGAGGGCGAAACCATTCTGAAAAAGCACTCCAGAGCCGTTCTAAAATCTAGATTTAAAAAGCTGAAGGACCTTAAAAGCATGGGGCAAAGCTCTTTGAAGAAAGGCTTGACTTACTCCTTGATTGCGGTGACTCTTGGAGTACTGACGATTGTAATTCCGCTATTCATTGCACCAACCACAGACATGGGTTTTGGAGCCGAGCTTGCGCCTCAAACTCTCTCGGAAAGGATGAAAAGCATTGAAGAGCATTATGGACCCGGCGAGGCTCCAATGCAGAGCTACCTTGTTGGATTATTAACCTTGGTGGTTGGCTTCACAGCTGCCGTGGCTGCCTACTCCATTGTTAAGGCTATAATCTTCCATTAATCCTTCTTTGTTCCAGTTTTGGTACAGTAACGTTCTAAAACATAGCATTACAAGCTAACTTTCGTAACATTTTTCGGTGAAAAACATGCGGATTTGAGATGGTTAGGCTGTGACTATCGGCGTTATAGTTTTGCTATTTAGCTTGTTTCTATGGCTGATAGCTTTAGGGCTTTTCTTGCGAAGGTTATGTAGCCTGTGTGCGCCGTCATAAGCGTCTGAGGTCTTGTTTTGCCTCGTTCTGTTTGCATTCCTCGCACCAAGCATTCGACCGTCTCTACGTCTATGAAGTTATTTTCCTTTAAGGCCTCCACGGTTTTAACTACTTGATCTATAGTTGGGCTAAAGGAAACCAGTGTCCCACAGGGCTTCAGCGCCTCATAGGCATGGGGAACCACAAGCCACGGTGTCGCCATATCCAGTATGACGGCATCCACGTCGACTTCGTCTATGCCAGCCGTAATATCCTTGTTTTTAAGTTCAACGTAATCCGCTAAGCCTGCACGTTTGATGTTCTTTTCAGCTGTTTCGATAAACTCTTTCCTAACTTCATAGCTGTAAACATGACCATTCGGCTTCACATAATGGGCTATGGCCGTTGTTAGCGCACCTGTTCCCGTTCCTGCTTCTACTACACGGCTTCCGGGGCCTATTCCGCTGAAGATTACGATTAGGGCTATGTCTTTGGGATAAGTGATTTGAGTTTTTCTAATAGCCTTCATTACGTAGTCGCGGAGTAGTGGTTTTAGGATGATAAATCGTGCGCCGAGACTGCTTGTGACTGTTGAGCCGTATTCCTTGCCAATTAAGTCGTCAAATTTTATGAAGCCTTTATGGGTGTGGAAAGTTTTGCCGGCCTCAACCTTAACGAGGTATGTTCTCCTCTGGTCTAGGTACAATAGAACATGATCGCCTTCCATTATTTTTTGGACGGTCAAACTTTTCACGCTTATGGTGTGTATTTAAACGGATGCTTCGCTCTTTCCTTGTTTTCTATTAATTCGTCTATTGTTGGTCTTCCTTCTATAGCTTTTCTTATGGCGTGACGCATAGCTTTATAGTTGTTTATGTAAACGCGTTGTCTATCTACTGCTGAGGGATGCACAAAAACATTTGCAATTATAATTAATTCCTCTACAGCTTCTTTTGGAATTGTTCCATCTGCGACGCTGTCCACAACGGCTTTAGCCACTGCCGTTTGGGCTGGTCCGTAAACAAGGCTTGCCTGCCGCATGCTGGTTATCGTAACTGTTGGAACGATAAGAGTTATGGGCTTAACTGTTAAGTTTGGTTCTAGTATGGCCAATAATGGTTCATGTCCCGGTGTTGGAGTAGCCTTAGCCCTAACAAAAGCTGCGCCCACATGGCCATCTTTTCTGCCAATAACCAAGTCTATGTGAGCTACTTCTGCTCCCGTTCCAGCCAGCGCCTCGCCCACCCGAAGATTAAAGTCTCTTATTACCTCTGGAGTTATGTCAATTGCCATAAAGCGCTGTTCTAAAGGTTTTTCTCCAATTTCGAAGGTTAAGGGTTTCGGCTCTATTTTGCCAATTTTCTCAAGGTCTAGGCGCAGCTCTTCCCGAGCCTCATAGG
>JAWAZO010000044.1:0-7965 GCA_038817565.1 Bathyarchaeia archaeon | reverse complement strand
TAAGGAAACACTTAAGGAAATTGGGATTCCAGCAGACCAGCCCGTTGAAACTTTAAGGCAGCACCTCTCAGCTTTTGATGAGCAAATCGCAAGCTTAAAAGCCGAACAAGAGGCTATTCTTAGGAATCTCCAAGCAGACCAGCGAAGGCTGACATCCCTTTCAACGGAAAACCGTTGCCCACTCTGCCTCCAACCCTTAAACGCTGATTATAAAAACAGCTTGATTGAGCGCATACAAAAAGAAAGCGTTGAGAGGCAAAAAACCATAAAACAGCTTCAAAAAGATATCGAGGAACTACAGCAGATAAGGGAGAAAGCCAGCTCCGCCATATCCAACCTTCAAGCCTTGCTGCCTAGAATTGACGATCTAAAAATCCGCCTAAACGAGGAGTCTAAGGCTTTAGCTGAACTTTCCAGTGAATTTGAGGAGAAGCAGAAAATGGAAAACATGCTCCGAAAACAACTTGAAGGCATACGCGTGGAAATCAGCAGATTTGATATCTCCCAGCTTGAAACCGTCAGAAGGCTAAGAGAGCAAGCTTTTCAGCAATATTATATACTTGATTCCGAATTGCGAACCAAGGAAAACCGGAAAGAGGATATGATGCGACGCTTAAACGAAATTAAGGAGCGCATAGACCAAGCCCAGAAAAAGATTGAGGAGATGGAGAAGCTTGACAAGATTTTGGGCGTCATAAGCAGCATACGCGACGCCTATAGAAGTATCCAACCAAAATTGCGGAGCGAATTCGTAAAAGTCTTGAAGAATTTTGTCCAGCAAATCCTAGACAGCTTGGTGGGCGAGGAAGGTGCACCAATAAACATCACAATAGACGAGACTTACACGCCATATGTGATAAGCGAAACAGGTGTTGAAAGAGAGGTTTCAAACCTTTCGGGTGGGGAGCGTACCCTAATAGCTTTTGCATATCGCCTCGGGCTTGGTCAGCTAATAATGCAGTCTCGAACTGGTCACGGCTTGAGTCTCTTACTACTTGACGAGCCGACTGAAAGTCTTGGAAGGGAGGACGGCTCAATAGACCGCTTGGCAGAAGCCATCTCAAGGTTTAAAGCCGTGGAACAAATAATAGCCGTAACCCATAGCGAAGCTTTCGCTGAAAAAGCCGAACACGTCATAAGGGTGGAAAAAGAGGCTGGCGAAAGCAAAATATCAGTCGAAAAATAGCTAGAAACTAGCCTTCTTCAACAACCCTATTTTCTAGAATGCCTATTCCCTCAATCTCTATTCTTACAATACTTCCTGGCTTTAGAAATTTTGGCTCCGGCTTTATGGCGAAGCCAACACCAGCCGGAGTCCCTGTGGCAATTATGTCGCATGGCTCCAACGTCATAATTTTACTCAAGTGATGGACCACTTCATAAACGTTGAAAACCATGTTTTTTGTTGTTGAGTCTTGGCGGAGTTCCCCATCCACCCATGTTCGTATGCGAATGTTAGAGGTGTCCTGCATTTGGTTTTCCGTTGTTATGCACGGTCCTGTCGGCGCGAAGGTGTCAAGGCTTTTACCCCTAGTCCACTGCTCATCTTTGAATTGAATGTCTCGAGCTGAAACATCATTCAAAATTGTATACCCGAAAATATGTTTTCTAGTCTCTGAAACTGGCACGTTCTTACCTTTTCGCCCTATCACAATGGCTAGCTCCGCTTCATAGTCGAGTTCCTTGACAAACTTTGGCTTAACAATATTTTCGTTTGGTCCAATTATGGTTGTGTGGGGCTTCAGAAAGATTATGGGGTTGTCTGGTATCTTTTCGTTTTGCTCTGCGGCATGATCTCGATAATTGAGTCCCAGGCAGACGATTTTTGGCGGGTGGGCTATGGGCGCTAGCAGCCTTATCTCACTAATTGGCACTGAACTTTTCTCGACGACGTATCTTGGGGCTTCTTCAAGGAGCTTTTCTGCTTTTTCAGCAGCTCTCTCCAACCCTCACAAAAGCCTCTATACTATTTGGAAGTCTTTTATGCATGTTTTTGGCGAGGCTTGGTAGACAAACCACATTTTTTCCATCGCTGGATAAGACGCCATAGCTTTCTCTTTCCCCGTCAAAGTAACGGATAAGCTTCACGATGCGGCCCTCCCTTTTAGCTTAAATTTAAGTCCATTACACTTGATATTAAATAAGCCTTAGCTTGAGGATGCAAGTTTGACGCGTGCGAGAACCAGAAGATTCACATTGTTGGAGGGTGTAACCGCCGGAATTTTATTCGGAACAGCCTCCATCTTCATCAGATTCCTTCCAGCATTAGATGTGTTTTCAATAGCCTTTTGGCGCCTAATAATCGCGTGTGCAGTTTTAGCCATAATAATCCTCGCTTTTAAAATGTCCCATAGCTTGGGCTCTGCATGGAAAAACCTAAAACAACTTGCTGTTCTAGGATTTTTCCTCGGCTTACATTTCATATTTTTTATTTCAGCCGTGAAAGACACGACGATTTTAAACGCCACCGTTCTTGTTAACACTACGCCCATTTTCTCAATGTTCCTTTCGTCATTCTTTTTCGGTTTGAAGCCTTCCCGTTTCGCGGTTGCGGGAATAGCCATAGCCATAGGCGGGGTATTTATAATTGCAATCGCTGAAACCATGGTTGCCAACTCCGCCAACCCCGCAGTGAGTGGGGCTCCAAGCTTGAAGGGCGATTTGGAAGCTGTTCTAGCGGCTTTTGTTGAGGCGCTCTACCTAAGCTATGGCAAAAGGGTGCGGGAGCAAAGTGCCATACTGTCAACAATGCTTCCAATATACGTTTTTGCTGCAGTCACGGTGGCGGCGTTAAGCCCGCTGGGTGGAGGCAAAACAATACAATTCCCAGCAGAAGCCTTCCTAATTCTTCCGCTTTTTGGTTTGGGTGTTTTGCCAACAGCAGTTGCTCACACACTTTATTTTTCATCCTTGTCCAATTTAAAGTCCTTTGAAACTGCAACTATGGCTTTGCTCGAACCATTAGGGGCAACAGCTCTAGGCATAATCTTATTCAACGAGTGGCCCATTCCAATATTTGCGGCGGGAACTGCGCTGATATTAGCTGGAATAGTCTTTGTTTCTAAAGGGGAAAGCTGAAAGCTTTTACGAAACAGATAAAAAGCCTCATTATATATGTGCAGAAAACGAGTTGAAAAATAATGGCCTTTAACGACAAAATATTGAAGGCTTTGGAATTCGCAATCAACCACCTGGAAAATTCGTTTTCTGCATTGAATAGCGGAGATGGAAACTCCTTTACAAAACATTTTTGGCATGTTGCAGCCGAGCTAGAATACGCCCTTTTCATGTTCTCCCTAATCTTCCAAGAAGAAAATGTTGACAAGTCAAAATGGAAGCCTAATCCAGACGTGAAAAAGGACGATATCCACAACGTTTTAGCTGAAGTTCGCGGTTTGCTGGACAACGCTAAAAAATTTTTGAAGAGTGGCAGAGTGTTAGACGCATATAAGGGCGTTTATGTAGCGAGACATTGCGTTTTTGCTGTTGAAGAGAATCTTGCAAAGAGAAAACGTGAACGCTTAAAGACGAAGTAGGCTACTCTTCTGGCAGTTTTCGCCCCTTAACTTTTAAAGAGCCTTCCTCCCAGCTTATAACCTTATAATAGTCCTTGAGCTCGCTTTTGTGTAGAAACTTTTTTAGGAGCACCCTCAAATACTGTTTTGAGACGCTTTTCTTTTCGTCTCCCACAACGATTTCGTTTGTTAAAGTTTTCACTTCAGCGTTTGTCTTTTCCTTCAAAAATTCTGCAAGCTCTTTCACTATGTCCCCGCCTTCAGCCTTGAGTTCGGAAATTTCAATTTTTATTTCGGTCATTTCGGTTTCCCGCCCAATTAAGTCTACTTTCTGACCATTATAACCCTTACTTGGTCGCATGCATCTTCACATGCGTCTGCAATCATCTCCATAGCTTCAAAAAGCTGGCCAACTAAGACGGCGACTCCAGCCCTTTGCATGTTCTCTTTTCCCAGCAATATTCTTGCTTCCTCGTGTAAGTCGTCAACCTTCTCCTCCTCCCTTTCCACAGCGTCTGCCGCTTGGAGCGCTTCTTCCGGCTTCGTTATTATCTTGTTTATACACTTTTGAAGCAGTATGGCGCATTCTTTCACGCCTTTAGCCATTTCCACAAACTCTTTTTTTACGGAGGCTGGCACATGTTCCATTGGTGTAGCCATTAGAACTCTTGTTGATTCTCTGCTCCAATCTGCAACCATATCCACCCTCTTAACAAGATGCATTATATCTTCTCTTGCTGTTGGCGGAAGCTCCCCCTTTGAGACTTCATCCATGACTTTTCGGCGTAGGCTATCCGCCTCCCTTTCTCCACTGGCAATCCTTTCCACACAGCTTTGAAGAGTTTTTAAGTCGCCGTTCACTGCTGCCTTAACGGCTTTTTCCAAATCCTCGACTATGCTTGTTGTTATGGCGAGGTGCTGCTGTATCATTGTTAGGGCTTTCGTCTCCCTCCGCTTTTCAAACCATTTTATTAGTTCACTCAACAGCCAATTCCTCCCTTAAACCCAACTCTGGATAGGCAAACAAGTGGGCATTTTCCGGCTGGAAGCTTAAGGTAACCTTCTCCCCTATATTAAACCATTCACAAGTCATTGAAGGCACGACAACAACCACTAAATCCTGATTTTCAAGCCTAACCTCATATCTCACGCTTGTTCCTTCAAAGGCAAACCTTTCAACAACGCCGAGCATGGCATTTTCATCTACACTTTTCCCCTTTTTGATGGTGAAGGTTTCTGGTCTGACGGCTAAAACCACCCTTTCACCCTTGCCTATGCCTTTGTTGACCGCCTGAACTTTTAAGCCTCCGCGAAGCTCAATGACCGCCATCCGCCCCCTTGTTTCTGTTATAAAGCCTTCCAAGAAGTTTGAGCCTCCAATAAAGTTTGCAACAAAAATGCTCTGAGGATTCATGTAAAGCTCTCTCGGGGTACCAACTTGTAAGACTTTCCCCTTCTTCATAACTGCTATCCTATCAGATATTGCCATAGCCTCTGATTGGTCATGGGTCACATGTATGGCGGTTAACTCTAAATCCTTAGCCATGCGCCTAATCTCATATCTTAGCTCATTTCTAACCTTAGCATCCAAATGCCCCAAAGGCTCATCTAAAAGCAACAGCTTTGCGCCAGCGGCAAGAGCCCTTGCAACGGCTACCCTCTGCATCATGCCACCGCTCAACTCGCTTGGGAAAGCATCCAGGCGCTCATGAAGCCTAACCATCTCCAAAACCTCATGCCCAATTCTTTCGGCTTTCTGCACGTCGAAGCCCTTAACCCTTGGGCCATAAGTCACGTTTTCCCAAGCATTCATATGGGGAAAAAGCGCAAACGTCTGAAAAACAAAGCCCACATCACGATCTTCAGGCGGAACATTATTCACAAGTCTGTCACCAATATAGATTTCACCCTCATCAGGCTCTATCAGCCCAGCAATAAGCCTAAGCAAAGTCGTTTTCCCGCAACCACTAGGTCCAAGAATTGAGAAATACTCTTTATCCTTTATGTGGAGGCTAACGTTGTCGACAGCCACAATTTTGCCAAATTTTTTCGTGACATTAACTAAGCGCACATCTGGCATGCTAATACCTTCCCCTACCCCTAACGATAAGCCTTAAGGCCAATAAGATTATGAAGGATATCAATATTAAGAAACCGCAACCCAAACCAATCTCTAAAGGTGTGGCAGCGACTTTCCCCTTAACCCAATCCACAAGAACTACAGGCGCCGTTTTAAGGTTTGTAACAGCCATAGTGGCGCCAGTCTCGCTGACGCTTCTAGTAAAAACCATTATTGCGCCTGAAAACATGGAATACTTGGTCAGCGGAAATATTATCGTTCTGAAAACGCAGAAGGGCTTAGCCCCCAAAGTTCTAGATGCTTCCTCCAGTTCTAGACTTATTCTCTCAATTGCTGCTGACATAGACCTCACAAAATATGGATAAGTAATGGCCAAATGTGCAAAAATAAGAAGCCACATGTCCGGTATAAAGGCCAAAGTTTCCTTCCAAAAGAATTTAAGAGAAGCACCCAAAGCCACCGAGGGCACAATTATAGGTATGTCGACAAGTACGTTTAAGGCTGACGAAGGTTTCCCAAGCCTTTTCCGTGCAACAATTATTGCCATCGGCAAACCTAAAAGAACATTTAAGACTGTTACGACGGCTCCAAGAGAATATGAAAGAATGAGGCTTTGCCAATACTCCCCCCACGGATAAACTCCCAGGAAAGCACTACGCACTATATCTGTTGATAAGGCTTCGAAGGCTGGAAGGGCCGCAAAAAGCGAGGGAATCAGCACAATAATAAAGAAGATTAAAAGCGTGACACCATTTCTGGCTAGGACCGCCGAGGAATAGCTTATTTTTCTCTCAATCGTTGGCCAAGCCTTTTTTACCGGAAGTTTCAGCCTAGCTCCAAGAACACGTACTACAGCAAAGATTAGGCATGAAACAACTATGAGAATGAGGCTTGCAAAAACTGTTGAGCCTTCATAAACAGCTTGACTAACCAATGGTGGTTGGGCTGAAAATGCATTTTTCATGTTCTGAATAAAAACGGGACCGTTCTCAAAAGCACCAGCAACCATCATTGTGGCTCCAGTTTCTGAAATTGACCTTGCAAACGCCAGAATAAAAGCAGCAATCAAAGAAGGCTTTATAATCCCTAAGGTGACGGTTCTAGCCGCTGTGAAAGGCGGTGCGCCCAGAGTTCTTGACGCTTGCTCATACTCAATCCTATAATCCAGTAAAGCGCCAACGATAACTCTTACAACAACGGGATAAGAAAATGTGAAATGGAGAATAGCTACAAGTACCCAGCCAGGCGAAACAAGTGAACCACCAAAAAGCGCTGAAATTCCTTCGGGCTTATACCAGAATAGCAAGAGCGAATAACCGAGCACTGCTGTCGGCACAATGAATGGGACGTCTGCAAGCGTGTCCAGAATGTTTATCCATCGGGATTTGCTCCTAGTTATGAGCCAAGCCATTGGAATGCCAGCAGCCACGTCCAAAATTGAAACCAAAACAGCTATAACAAAAGAATTTTTCACGGCATCCAATGCTCGATTCACAAGTTGGTTGTCACCAAAAATTTCTCGCATTGAACCCCACTTAATAATTATGCCCAAAATTGGGGGAATCAAAATTAATGTGAAGAAGAGTATGACGGCGGCTAAATAGACTCCGTATTTAACTATGGGCTTTGAGGAAAGTCTATCAAACTTCTCCATGAATTTTTGGGGCAAACTTATCAGCCTAAATCCAACTCAGCAAACTAACATGCTTCTTTTCTCATTCGCGAAATTTGTTGATAAGCTTTCCGTATAAGGGTGAGTATTTTGTCTTGTCTAATTGTAAAGAAAAAGAAATGTAAAAATGGGAGAGTTTGTTCTCTAACTAGCCGATTTTGGATTTTTACGTCTAGTGTAGATTATTGCTGCTGATACTATAGCTATTGCTATGGCTGTTGAGATGCATATGGACATGATTTCTATTGGCAGATTTGGTGGTGACAACGGATTTGAAGAAGACGACCCTTGCCAAATGTTTGTGCTGGTCGCCTTATAGGCAATTGAGGCTGAGCCTTGAGCGAGGCTTATTTCTAGGAGGACTCCTGTCTGCTTGTCCCAGCGGTAAGTATGTTGCACATCTCCTTCAGTTATGCTTGCGTAGACGTAGGTTCTGCTTGCTCCAGCGTATGTTCCAGTTGCTTCTCCAGCGATTATTACGCTGCTGTTGGTCACCAGTTGGATGGCGTCTCCGGTTTTCGAGTTTGCTGGGATAATCGCTTGGAAAGGTGCTGTTCCAGAACCGCTTGCAACATCAATAGTATAGGTTTCTGTGCGCTCTGTTCCGTCGCTCATGTGCATGGTTATTCTCAAAGTCACAGTCGTTCCGGCGACGGATGTGCATTCTACTTTGACCCATTGAGGCATCTCTGGTGGAG
>JAWAZO010000043.1:0-8026 GCA_038817565.1 Bathyarchaeia archaeon | reverse complement strand
CGTTAACCTGGCATTGGTCAACGAGTTTGCCCTTCTTTGCGAAAGACTCGGCGTGGATTTCTCGGTAGCTCGCGGTTTTTTTGGCTCTAATGCAAATGTGTATATGCAACCAGTATCAACAAACGAGGCGCTTCAGATATTGCTGGAAGAGGCTGAAAACCTCAACGTAAAACTCCGTATCTCAGAAACATCCATAAGATTATGCGAGGAAATTTTAAAACATGAAGTTGAGCTAATTCGAGACGCGCTGAAAAACTGCGGGAAACCATTACGAAGAGCAAAAATAGCGTTGCTTGGGCTCTCCCAAACACCAAACACCGCAGACATTCCAAGTGAATCTGTTAAGAAGATTGTTAGCATACTTGAGAATAAAGGGGCAAAATTAACACTCTACGACCCTTTCATGTCTGGAGGAACCTTAGCGGACCATGAACCAGCACCCTTTAGAAAAAGTTTGGTTGAAGCTGTGGAAGGCACAGACTGTATAGTAATACTCGCGGCGCACGATCAGTTTAAACGGCTGAATTTAAGGAAGCTCAAGCTTTTGGCGAAAATGCCGGCGGCAATTGTGGATCTTGAAGGTATTTTGGACCCTTTAAAGGTTGAGGCGGAAGGCTTTATATATCGTGGTTTTGGAAGGGGGGTTTGGAAGAAATGAAAAAAATCGGAGTTGCCGTCGTCGGGGCTGGGTTCTGGGGTAGAAATCACGCAAGAGTTTTCACCGAACTGGAGGAGACAGAACTTTTGGCCGTTTGTGACATTAATGCTGAGAGGGCAAGGGCTGTCGCCAAACAATTTAGAGTTAAATCCTACACTAATACGGCAAGGATGCTTAAGAGAAATGATATAGAGGCCGTCAGTATTTGCACTTGGTCAACAAGCCTTGCGAAAGAGGCTTTGAAGGCATTAAAGGCTGGAAAGCATGTTTTGGTTGAGAAACCTATGGCCGCCAACTTGAAACAGGCAGAAACTTTGCTGAAAACCGCTGAAAAAGAGGGATTACATCTTTCCGTTGGCTTCTTGATGCGTTTTATTCCAGGGCTTCAATACATTAGGAAAGCTGTTGAAAGCCATGACATTGGCGAGCTTGTTTGCGCCACAGCTAAGAGGGTTTCAGAGTGGCCTGAAAGGATTGGGGACGTTGGGGTGGTAAAGGATCTAGCAATCCACGACATAGACGTGATGCGCTACTTATTTAATAATGACCCGGTGGCAGTTTATGCAAAAACCGGCAACATGAAGCATAAGAGGTTCGAGGATTACGCCCACATAATGCTAACCTTCGAGCATGGAAAAAACGCCTTTATAGAGGCAAATTGGCTAACACCATACAAAACAAGAGTGCTAGTGGTAACTGGAAGCAAAGCCATAGCAAAACTAGACTACATCACGCAAGAGTTAACCATAGAAACAGCGGAAAAAACCGTCCAGCCAAGAATTCCATGGCAAGAGCCCCTAAAGCTCGAGCTTCAACACTTTGCAAGATGCATCTTAGGAAAAGAGAAGCCATTCATAACAGGCTGGGATGGCTTAAAGGCTTTAAAAATTGCTGAGGCGGCACTTAAATCCTCTAAAACCGGCAAGCTTGTCAAACTTAAGTAGGTCCTACCTCCTCTTCAGGTTAAAAGGTCTCCCTTCAAAAAGAATCTTCTCCGGAATTTTTTCCCTCCACTTTTTAAGGAAGTGCAAGTCCTCATTTTCTTTGCGTAACTCGTCTGGAAGCATCTCTGGAATCTCATCACGGATAGGATACCATCTTAGGCATTTTGGGCAAACAATTAAGCCTTCAATAATTTCCTCTTTCTCTTCGAAAACATAAAGCTCAAGTGGATAGTATTTGTCAATGGGACAAGCGAGAATTTCCATTAGTTTCCTTTTGATTTTTCATTCCTCCCAATCAACATTATGCTTGTCAAGTTATTAAAATGTTTAATTTTCTAACGGCAGATGGAGCCTGAATATGTCTTAATATCTAAAACAATTTGGTACCAGTTTGGACCAGTTGTGCGGACTATTCTGCCAAATGGAATTTCAAATTTTACCCCTAAGTCTTTAAGCCTTTTAGAGACCTTCACTTTAATCTTCTCAATAGCGTTTTCTGTTTTGCCCGCATGCTCAAAATCGTAATAGTGTATCCATCCTTCCCTATTTTTTAGGGCAAAAAGGGCGTATGGCAAATATTCAAAGGCTTTCTCTGGAAGCGGCATCAATACTCTATCGGCTATGTTATGTAGCATTTTTTGGATGATTTCTTTGGCGTCCCCCTCTATTGGAACAACTCTTCCAAAGGTTCTGTTTAGCTTAACATTTTCTTTCATGTATTGAATAGCTATGGGGTTTATGTCTATTGAGTAAATTTTTGCGGCTTTTGAGTGTTTTGCGATCACCAAAGAGAAGCATCCCACCCCGGCAAACATGTTAACAATGTTCTCTCCATCTCTAACAAGTCTGGCGATGCGCATTCTTTCATAAAATAGTCTGGGAGAAAAATAGCATTTATCTACGTCAACTGAAAATAGGCATCCAGATTCTTTGTGAATGGTTGTTGTTCTTTTTTCTCCGGCAATGTACTCCAACTTTCTAAGCCTATAGTCACCATGAATGGGGCTTGTCTGCGCCAAAACAGCCCTAACATTTTTATGAACTTCCATGATGGTCTCAGCGATTATTTGGCTATATTTCCTGGATTTTTCAGTTAGGCGTATGATGGCTATGTCTCCAACAATGTCGTATGAATTGTAGATGTTGGATGCTTCCTCTGGTGGAAGAACCTTTGACAAGAGCATTTTTAAACGCCTCTTCATCGCCGAGACCTCGCTATGATATTAGTGTATTGGAAACGCTTAAAAGCAAAAACCTCTCTGTAATGAAGGGTGGTATATCTTGGAGAAAATAACAACTGGAATTGTCTACGAGTGCCTGCGTTGTGGAGCAAAAGTTTCCACCGAGGAGCTTGAACTTCGTGGCGGGGAAATAAAATGCACAGTGTGCGGCTATAGGGTTTTGAAAAAGATAAGGCCGCCGGTTGTTAAACGTGTCCAAGCGAAATAGTATTAGTGGGCTCTCTTGGAAAACGGTAGATTGAAAGCTTAGGCTTCTTTTAGTTCAGTTTAGAATAGTTCTTTTTCACCTATTTTTCGTAGGGCCCTTCCTCGAAGTTTAATTGCTGGTCCAACAACTTCTTCTGGCTGTTTTTCGGTTGTTTTTCTCTTAACGGTTTCTCCGCATATTCCCCGTGGGAGGAGTCTTCTTTTTGTGCAAAGCGCATATGAACAATTTGCCACGTTGCAGATATCTTCTGTCCAGCGGCACCAAACCCCGTTTCGACGATAAACCGCAGCGTTTTTGCCACACTTGAAGAGTTCACATGTGGGAGAACACATTTTTACTTGCGCCAATGTGGATACAACCTTTTCCCAATTTCTAAAATCTTTGTTTTCTCAGCTCTTTCTTATGATATGTTTCCATAATTTTTGATATAAAGTTTTTCCCATAAAACTCAATATTCAAACTCTGACTTGAAACTTTGCCCGTTCTAAAACGTTTTCTCCTAACAATCTCTATTATTGCAACAAGCACTATTGTGGCAAGGATTAAGATGATCATGGCAAGCTGGGCTGAGTCAACAAGTAAGCTTGCCAAAACAATGTATTTCCCTATCTTAACCAAGATTGGATTTGAATAGTCCCTTCCCTCACCAATGTAGGCTGTAAGGGTGGTTTCAGGAAGGTCCCGTTTTGCCAAATAAACCTTTATTGTTAATGTCCCACCGATTTCTCTAAAATTGGCTATGCCGTCCGCTCCCGTGACGCTTGAATGTATTTTGATGCCATTTCTTTCTAGGGTTACATTTGCGTTTGGTATAGATTGCCCAAAATAGTCAACCACTTTTACGCATATTGGTAAGTTGTAAAGGGTGCAACGAATAGGTAAGGTTACTGTTTCATTAAATAATTCAACAGTTTCCTCCTTCAACAGTATTGCGTCGGAGTAAACCTTAAGGTGGTATTTCCCAAAAACACATCTAAGCGTGGCGGCACCAGTGTTATCTGTAAATTTAGTGTAGCGTAATCCGCCCATAAACTCATGCAGTTCCACTAAGGCATTTTCTATAGGCTTCCCTTCCCAGTCAGTTACGTTGACCTGCAAAACTCTTTCCGGGCAAACTATTGTTATGTTTTTCCATGCACACGATCCTAAATTGGCGAACATGGTTTGGTTAAAAACCTGTCCGTAGCGTGAGGCATTCATTTTGTAGGAGGCATTTAGAAGGAAGGAGTGTTGTTTTGCTGTTCCTGTTATGTCAGTTTGAAATGAGATTGTTTCGTTGACTTTTTTCCCGTCAAGGTCCGTTGTAAAATTGTAATACAGCCTTATAAACACGAATGGAATTTTTACTCCTTGGGCACTAACCACTGTTATGTTCAGGCTTGTAAGCTGACATGTGAAGTTCAGTGTTAGACTTTCGTTTTCTATGCTGAATGTTAAGGCCTCGCCAACCTTAACTTTTTTGAAGTAGGCTGTGGCGTTGTATTCTCCCCTTTCCAGTTGTTTGGTTGCCGCACCTTTTGTGTTGCTTGTAACGTTGTAGGTTTTGTTTGCCCACTTATCATGTATCCTTATGAGGGTGTTGGGCACTGGTTCACCGGCAAGGTTGCGTGGTACGATTTCCGTTTTGAAACCTGGAACAGCAAATGTTTGTGTATCATTGACCACTTTGACATTTGGCATTATAACAATGCTGTAGTTCCCAATAAGAGTGTTTGATGGTAGAATCCAGCTTGCATTGACAACACCATCCGTGACATTCCATAAAAATTCATCAATTTTTTCACCGTTTTTCGTTTTTATTGTGATTGTGACATTCTCACGCGATGAGTAGCCGACAGCCCAAATTTTCATCAAGTCGTTTCGATGATATTCGATGAGATCTGTCAACCCTATGAAAAAGGTGTCGGAGGCTAATGTTCCATTGAAACTAACAGTGTATGTTCCAGTATAGTTTGTGTGGGCGTTCTCAAAAGGATATATAATTGTGGCATTTCCAATTCCTATATCTGTTGTGTTCGAAAGGTGTATGGTCCTCGAATACGTCTCGTTAACTAAAGGTGTTTTAACCGTTATGTTTGCGGTATAAACAGTGTTTGCCTTTCCTCCGGTTATGCTTACTGAAATGTTAACCTTTGCCCCTTGCTGTAGTTGTTTTGGGTGTTCCGGCTTGCTGACTTTAAGAATGTAAGCAGTTTCAATAATGAACCAAGAAGTTGCATTAATATTTGCATCAACGTCCCGTAAAGTTAGCGTGTAGTTTCCACCAGGAAGCGCCGGAACAGTGAAAGAGGTGTTTACGTTATTCCCTGAGGCCGTTTCAGTTAAAACAAGGGTGTTGTTAAACCAAATTTGGAACAAACCATCTGTTTTGTTTATTGTTCCAATGATATGAATAGTGTCTCCAACTTTTCCCCGTCTAGTCAGCGGTGCAAGTGAAATAATTTTTACGTCAGCTGCGTTTACGTGTTGAGAAATTAGCTGTAGGAAAACCGTAGAGGTCAACAGTAACGTTAGTGTAATTATAGCTGCCTCCTTTTTCAAGCTGCTACTCTCCAACATTTTCAAAGTTTGTCGGTGATGTGAAACATTTACTATGAATTGAACATTTTAAACTTTACCTTTTGTAGGTAATCCATTTAAACGGTGGTGCTTAAAAGGTAGCATATGCAGGGTTTCCCCATGATTAGCGAGATATTAGCTCTTGTTGAAAAGCATGAGAATTGGCGTGGGAAAGAATGCCTAAACCTTATTCCGTCGGAGAATGTTATGAGTCCAGATGTGCGTGGGCTCCTTAGCTCTGAGCTTGGTCACCGATATACTGCCAGAGACCGCTTTTACATGGGCACAAGGTTCATGGATGAAATTGAGCACTTCGGCGAGGAACTTGCTAAAGACCTTTTTGGAGCTGAAACCGCTGATTTGCGCCCACTTTCTGGACATGTTGCGGACATGATTTTTGTGGCTTGCTTCTCCAAGCCCGGCGACACGATCATGTGTGTCTTACCAGAAGACGGCGGTTATCCTGGACTATGGCATGACGGATTAGCTGGACTTTTGAGTTTAAGGGCTGTTCCTTTGCCTTTCCTGAAAGATGCCATGAATGTTGATGTTGAAAAAGCCAAAGAAACCATTAAGCGTGTAAAACCTAAGCTTCTGATTTTTGGTGCAAGCCTTATAACGTTTCCACATCCAGTTAAAGAGTTGGCCGACATTGCCAGTGAAATTGGCGCGTATGTGGGTTTTGACGGCTCCCATGTTTTAGGACTTATTGCTGGAAAACAATTTCAAGACCCTTTAAGGGAAGGTGCACATGTCCTATTTGGCTCCACGCACAAGTCCTTCTTTGGACCGCAAGGCGGCATAATTCTCGCTGATAGGGAACATGGCGAAATAATGAAAGCTAAAATTTATCCTAGGTTTGTGGACAATGCCCATTGGAACCGCATCGCAGCGTTAACTTTGGCTCTTGCTGAAATGAAGGAGTTTGGAAGAGAATATGCAGAACAAGTTGTCTGCAACGCGAAGGCTTTGGCTAAAAACTTGCACGACTATGGATTTCCAGTTAAATGCTCGCATATAGGTTTTACTAAGTCCCATCAAGTTATCTTAGACTTTGGGAATTATGAGCGGGGCAGAGAGATAGCCGAAAAACTTCAGCGGGCCAACATAATTGTCGACTGTGTTATAAGGCTTGGAACATGTGAGGTTACAAGGCGTGGAATGAAGGAGGAGGAGATGGCGAAAATAGCCGAGCTTATTAAAAGGACAGTTTTAGATGGAGAAAATCCAGAGATAATTAAGCGTGAGGTTGCCAGGTTATGTTCAGAATTCCAGGACATTGAATACTGTTTTAAGCGTTGAAAGAAGGCAATTTTATAAGGCTGGTCTAAATTGTCATATATGGAAAAGGTCTTTCTACGTGGCGTTAGTGATGAATCTTGTTCCAGAAACGCTGATTGAAGCATTAAAGAAGCATAAATACCACATTGTCGGTAGACATTCAGCTGTTAAAAGGTGCAGGTGGCTCTATGAAAGCCTCGTCCACAATAGGCCTTGTTACAAGCAGAAGTTTTACGGAATAAAATCCCATCAATGCATTCAAATGACCCCGACGCTCTTCTACTGCACGCAGAGGTGCCTTTTCTGCTGGAGAGCCCAAAGTGGGGACCTCCAGATTACATGGGAGGAAACCAAACTTCCAAAATGGGATTCCCCTGAAGAAATTGTGGAGGGAAGCATAAGGGCGCAGCTTGAAATTTTAAGCGGATATAAGGGAAATCCTAAGGCTGATCCTCAAAAGTTTAAAGAAGCCCTAAGACCAAAGCACGCAGCTATAAGCCTAACTGGCGAGCCAACTCTCTACGAGCCTATAGGTGAGCTTATACATGCCTTTCACATGAGGGGATTTACCACTTTTCTAGTCTCCAACGGCACAGTCCCATCTGTACTAGCCAAACTAAGTCACGAACCAACCCAACTCTACATTTCCGTTTGCGCCCCAAACAAGGAAATTCACCGAAAAGTCTGCCGTCCAACATCCGCGGACGCTTGGGAAAAACTTAACGAAACATTAGGGCTTCTCCAAAGTTTCAGCTGCCCGACGGTGATTCGCATAACCGCTGTGCGTGGGCTCAATATGGGAAATGTTGAGGAATACGCTAAGCTAATAGAGAAGGCTAACCCCACATACATTGAGCCTAAAGCCTACATGCATGTTGGTTTTTCAAGATTACGGCTGAGCTACGAGAACATGCCAAGCCACAAAGAAATACGTGAATTTGCAATGCGGCTTGCAACTGCCACTGGTTACAAGGTTATTGATGAGTCGGAGGAAAGCCGAGTGGTGTTGCTGAGCAGGCTTGAAAAGCCCATAAAATTTTCAACCAAGTAAGACTTCTATGCTTGGTTTGTCGGAGTAAAGGTTAAATAACCCGCTTTTTATTCATTGCTGTTCAAAATCGCTTCATCGAGGTGC
>JAWAZO010000042.1:0-8311 GCA_038817565.1 Bathyarchaeia archaeon | reverse complement strand
GAACTCGGCATAGAAGTTGAAATAGAATATTTTGAAGGGGGTTTCACCCTCAAATACAAAAGCTGTCCCTATTACAAACTTGTAAAAACGGGACAGAAAATGTGGCTCTGCAGCCTCCGCAAAAAAACAATCGAATACATAATCTCACGAGTGAGTCACGGAAAGAAAGGGAAAATAAAAATCATAAAGTCCCTACTACAAAATGAACACCCATGTGAATACGCAATATTCTTAACCGGTTTCCTCGAAAAGGAAGAAAAGGCTGAAGCTTAAAAATAGCTTTTAGGGAAACCAAACAAGTATTTATTAACTCTTCCCTTAATTATGAAAACGGTAGGAGGCTCTCCAATTGAGTTTTGAGATGTGGGCTGAGAAGTACAGACCAAAAACATTGGATGAAATGGTGAACCAAAAGGAGATAGTGGAACGCCTTAAAAGTTTTGTTAAAGCTAAAAATGTGCCCCACTGTATTTTTGCCGGACCGCCCGGCACTGGGAAGACTACAGCGGCTCTTTGTTTGGCAAGGGATCTTTATGGCGAATCTTACCGCGAATACATTATGGAGTTGAACGCCAGCGACGAGAGAGGCATAGATGTTGTTCGGGAAACCGTAAAAACTTTTGCTAGGGTGCGCTCTATAGGCGAGGTTCCATTCAAAATAATGATTTTAGATGAGGCGGACAACATGACTGCAGACGCACAGCAAGCTTTGAGGCGGACTATGGAGCGTTATACGGAAACATGCCGTTTCATATTGTGCGCCAATTACAGCGGAAAAATAATTGAACCCATACAGTCGCGTTGTGCACCCTTCCGCTTCACCTACCTACCACGAGAGGAACACGACAAGTATTTGCGGTACATAGCTGAAAATGAAGGCGTAAAACTTCTAAACGACGGGTTAGATGCCATCTACGAGGTTTGCGGCGGAGACTTGCGAAGAGCAATAAACACGTTGCAAGCTGCCGCCTCTTTGGGCAAACCGGTAGACGCAAAAATTGTTTATTCAATTGCTGGAAGGGCCAACCCAGCAGACGTGCAGAAAATGATTGAAACAGCCATGAGGGGCAACTTCCTCGAAGCGCGGAAGCAGCTCAGAGAAATGATTCAGAAGTATGGTGTGGCTGGAAGCGACATAATCCGCCAAATCCACACAGAAATTTTCAGGGCGGACATTCCAGAACCATGGAAAATAAAGTTGGCGGACATTGTTGGAGAAATTGATTATAGGCTTGTCGAGGGTGCAGATGAGGAAGTCCAATTAAGTGCACTGCTAGCCAGACTTGTCGAGGCAGCTTACGAGATGAAGGGAACAAGAAAGGTGTAAAACGTGTATCAGCCTTGGACCATTAAGTACAAGCCAAAAAGTTTGAAAGAGGTTGTCGGAAACAAGGAAGCCATACAAAAGTTTGTTGAATGGGTAAAATCATGGGATGAGGGGATCCCGAAAAAGAGGGCAGCCTTCCTTTATGGTCCGCCTGGTGTTGGAAAAACTGTCACTGTGGAGGCTTTGGCAAACGATTTTAAAATGGAGTTGGTGGAGAAAAACGCCAGCGACTACAGAACAGAGGAAGCCGTTAAACGCTTTGCAGGGCTTGCATCCCAATACGGCTCACTCTTCGGCATAAAAAGAATTATTCTATTCGACGAGTTGGACGGTTTAACCGGAACAGCAGACAAAGGCGGAGTTAAAGCCATCACAGACATAATAAAAACGGCTCAATGCCCGATAGTGCTTATTGCTAATAATGCTTTTGACCCACGGTTCGCTAACCTCCGCAACTACTGCCTCCTACTAGAGTTTAAAAAGCCTCCGGTGACTGATGTTCTGAAACATTTGAAGGCTATATGCCTAAAAGAGGGCATAGAAGCCGAAGAAAACGCATTAAAGTTTATAGCCCAACGTTCAGAAGGCGACATTCGCTCAGCAGTGACAGATCTCCAAGCCTTGGCACAAGGCAAGAAGCGCCTAACCTATGAAGATGTGGCGTGGCTTGGCTTTCGAGACCGGCAAGAAACAATATTTACAGTTTTACGAATGATTCTGTATGGGAAGACTTGCGAAGGGGCAAAACGCGCCGTTAACATGGCGGACGTGGACATCGACATGCTTTTCGAATGGATATACGAGAATGTTCCAGCCCACTTGACAGACCCTCATGATTTGGCGAAAGCAATGGATGCCCTTTCAATGGCGGATGTCTATCGCGGAAGGATAAGGAGTACTCAAGATTGGAGTTTTGTGCGTTACGTAATCGACTTTATGACTGCTGGTGTGGCCATGGCAAGAGTTAACACAAAAACTTCCGGCTGGACTCCGTTCCGTTTTCCAGAGCGGATACAAGCATTATCAAGGTCTAAAGAAGAGAGAGCAATTCAATTAGAGATAGGCCGAAAAATTAAGCGCAGATGCCACATATCAGCCACAAGAGCCTCAAAAGAGATTCTCCCCTATTTACGGATAATCTTCAAAAATAATGTAGAGATGGCAGCTGGAATTGCAAAATGGCTTAACCTAGACGCGGAAATGGTGGCGTATTTGGCCGAAGACGAAAAGAAAGCAGAAGCCATCATCAAACTCTTGGAGTGAAAAAGAAGGAAGGGAAAAGGCTAAACTACTTTATTGTGGTTGTGTTTGTGGCGGCGGAGCTACCTCAAGTTTTTTAGGCCGTCTTAAAAGCGATGCAACCGCTAAGATAAGGGCGATCACGCCGATAATTAGGCCGCCTATAGCAAGCATCGGTGTTGTTGTGTCGACTTTAGCTGGTTCTTGTGAAACCAGCGTTATTGTTATGCTTTGGGCTGATTTATGCCGCTCATCGCCGTTCCACATGGCCTTTATTTGCCATTCTCCAGCTTGATTTGGCGTGAATGTGTCGCTAAACATTCCAGCATCGTTTGAGTTGACCGTTTTTGTGCTTATCGAACCATTGGGACTCACATATCGCAGTGTTATTGTCGCTGTTTTAGCCGGGTAGAGGATGCCGTTAACGTTTACGCTGTCTCCAACATTTACCGTGTAGCTTGATAGCGTTAAGACTATAATGCTTGAAGCTTTCTCAACTGTTAAAGTGGTGGATGCGGATGCGGCTTCGTGTTTGTAGTCGCCTTCCCAGCTTGCTCGAATCACATAGTTTCCAGCCGCATCTGGAATCCATGTAAACGTGTATTCTCCATACTCGTTTGTTACAGCTTTGCCTATCGTTACCAAAACTGGTAGGGGTTCCCTTGAAAATTCTATCGTCACCTCCACGTTAGGTATTGGATTGTCGCCTGTTTCATCCGTCACTCTTCCACTTATTACTACTTGGCTGCCTATCAATATGCTTGGCGAACTTACATTCACAGTGATTGAGCTTGCAACTTTGCTGACGCTCCATATTGCCAGCTCGGATTGTGTAGGTGTTGGTCCCATGAAAATCCAAGTATAACCCACGGTTATTATCTCAACGGTTCCATCAGCATCTACATCGCCTATGGAAATATCCTCAATGTTTGTTGCGTTTGTCCACTCTTTAGAGTCCTTTGTTGTCAATAGTATTCCGTCCCAAGAGACAACCCTTATTGTGGGCGTGGAAAATAGAAGTATTGAAACATCAATACCTATGACTATTTCGTTTCTGCCGTCACCGTCTATGTCGCTTATGACTAATTTTTTACCAGAAGAAGACATGAACGTTCCTAGAGAACCGCTTTCCGCGCTTAATCTTAAAGTTAATGTGTAACCGTCCCAAGACCATATTCTTAATTGGGTATAGTAGGTTTCGCCGTTAAACTGTCTCCCTATTGTGGCTATTTCTTTTTTTCCGTCATTGTCTATGTCGCTTATCGCAACGTCAAGAGCGTACGTGTTACGGTATGTGTACCATTGGTTGCCCGCCTCCCAGTTAAGGTTTGAACCATCCCAGGTGCAAATCCTAAGCACGGCACACTCATGCCCAAGGTTTTTGTCGTAGAAATAACCCGTAACAATTATCTCTGTATCCCCGTCTCCATCTACATCGTCTACTGCCACCGCATGCCATTCAGCATCACCGCTAATAATCCACTCAAAACTTGTTTCGAGTTTTAAGGTTGTACCAGTCACATTCCAGATTGTTAATGCACCATGAAAACCAGCTTCGAAGGATGTAGTATTTCTGTAGCCTACAGCAATTATTTCTACCGTACCATCTTTGTCCACATCGCCTATCGCTACATCAAAAAATTTCGCTTGCTCAGCCACATCAGGCCAATACCAACCTGTTTTTCTTTCCATCGTCGTCCCATTCCAGCTTAAAACAATCAGTAGACCATGTTCTTGGACGCCAAGGAATTTTCCGTATCCGGCCACCACTATTTCTGTGTCTGTTGTATTGTCAACGTTTCCTAATGCGACAGAATAAAGGCGTGTGTCAGATGACCATGTATATCCTGGATCGATGATTTCTTTATGTTCCTCAACTAGGCTTGTGCCGTTCCAGTTCCATACGTTGACTTCTCCTTCGTAAAAACCGAATGTGGAGTTGTAGAAGTATCCCGCTGTAACAATTTCGGTTACGCCATCTCCATCAACATCGCCAATGGCGCTTGCCATCGAGTAACTGCCATCTCCAGTAAGCCATTCATGACTTGTTTCCAATTCAAGTCCATTAGTTGCATATGCTAAACTTGGCATAAACGCTATTAGCGTTGCCGCGGCAATCAGAAAAACAACAATTTTTTTGCTAAATTTTCCCTTCAAATTTATCCATCCGTCCTGATGACAAATCATTAATTTCAATAATAGGAATATTTAACAGTTAAGTTCAAAATTCCTTTTCGGAATTTGAAGCCTAATGGATTTTGCTTCCTTCAGCTATGTCCTTTTCAGGTTGTAGGGCTACAACATTGCCTTTGTTGTCTTCAGCCGCCAGTATCATACATTGGGATTCCACGCCCATGAATTTTCTTCGTTGAAGGTTTAGAATAAATGCGTATTTCTTGCCCACGAGGTCTTCTGGTCTATACCATTGGAGAAGCCCGGCAACAGCTTGACGTTTCTCAGTTCCAAAGTCCACAATCATCCTTATGAGGTTCCGTGAACCTGGAATTTGATTTGCCTCCAAAACTTTTCCAACACGCATATCGAGTTTTTGAAACTCTTCAAACGTTATTTCCGTCATAGGCATCACCTCAAATTCGTATATGTAGCGCTTTTAAGCTTTGCGCGCGGCCCTCCTCTTCTTTATCTCTTCAACAGTTTTTGCCACACCTTCCCATCCTTCGGAGGCCTTCGAGTGGATTATTTCGAAGGCTTCTTTCGAAGTTATGCCAGGCAACTCTTCGCCAACAGCCTTTCTAACTAGATAAGCCGCGGCGTTTAAAACTTCGCCGTTTAGCCTTGAATCGATTAAATCCGCCAAGTGGCAGATTAAAGCCTCAATAGTGTGTGGTCTGATTGGACCATATTCCCCGTGATGGGCGGAAACCACATGGATAAGCTCCAACGGGAAGCCCCTTCGAACAAGCTCTGATATAACGATGGACAAGTGGTCCATGTAATCGGCCAAGCCAGTTGTGCCATAACTCCCATTCTCATTCACCTTATATGTTACTGGCTTAAAGATATCGTGGAGCAAAATGCCAGCCACAACAAGGTCGCGGTTCACTTTCCCATGATAAACCTTCTCAACAGATCTGCATAATGCTAAAGCCAAATTTGTTGCAGAAATAATGTGCTCCATATAGCCACCGGGGTAACAGTGATGATGGGACAGGCCGGCCGGTGAAACGTCCAATGGCAAACCAGAATAGACTTTCCCGCCAACCTCAAAAACCGGATTCTCAAGAAGCTCAACAACCTTTTTACGAAGCTCCTTATCACGGATTTTTTCCGTTAAAGCCCTTATTCTTGGATGAAGCAAACTTAACACATCCGCAGCTTAATGCTATTCTATATTTGGCACTTTCAAGGATATTATACTTTACAATGCTTGAACGTTTAGGAGCGAATTTTGTTCCGCTTCGCCGTTGCTATTTCGTGCGCCATTCTTAATGGTTCAGGAATGTCGCCGTAACGTGTGCAGCGTTTAACAATTTTTATGGCTGTTTCAAGCGAAACCATGTGTCCCACACTGACATAAAGAACCTTTCTAGCCGAAGTCTTTAGCGCAGCCCCAACAATTTCACCGTCATGCCAAAGAAAAGCGAAATCCCTACCGTTGAAGGGCTCCACTTCACCTACAAGCTTGCTCTTTGCAACGCCTATGGTTGGCTTACTTAAAACCACTCCTAAGTGGCTTGCAAAACCACATCGATATGGATGTGCAAAACCTTGACCATCAACCAAAAAAACATCCGGCTGAATTCTCAACTTTCTAATACACATAAGCGTGGGCGGCAACTCCCTAAACGAGAGAAGCGTCGGCACATATGGAAAAGTAACTTTACAGGTGGCTGTTTGAGACTCTACAAGCTCCAAGCTATTGTAGTCTAAGACAGCAACAGCGCTTACAGCCAAGTTTCCAGAGTAGGCAACGTCAACACCAGCAACAAAGCAGATTTCATCTGGCAATCTGTCCTCAAGGATGATACGCTTTGAAAGTTGAAGTTGCGCCTTATGTGCCTTTTCAACCGAAAAGTAGGGATGCAAATCAGCTATGCTCATCTATCTTCCTTTCTCAAGAGCCTCAAAGCGTCTCTCCAACTTTTCAAAACGCTTCATATACTTTTCGAGAGACTGCCTCCGTACCTCGTGGGTTACGTCGCCCCTTGTAGTTTCAATAATTTTTCTCGCAACATCACATTTCCTTCGAAGCCCCGGAACCAGCATGTAAGCCTCATCCATAGCCATAAGCTCAGTATAAATCTCATCCATCACCCTTAGGCATTCTTCGCTCCTTTTCGCGTCATCCTCTCGAAGAGCATCTAAAGCCAAGCGCCTGTACTCACCAATAACATCTGCAAGGCCAAGAACATAATCAATTGAGGGCACATTAATTTCCGCAGGTGTGACAAAACGCCCTTCTTCGACCAGTGTAAGAAATATGTTTGCCTCAGCATATTCTTGGAGGGCAATATCGAATAAGCCGCTGTGAATTATGTCCGGATGCTCTCTTGCAACAACATTAAGCCTAGAAATTATCTCCTTAGCCTTTCCAAGAAGCCTCCTCGCCTCTTTAAGCCTTTTCTGGTGGATAAAAAGTATTGCTTGCTTAGAGGTGCTGGCTAACTTTCTCATATCGGCTTGGGCTCTGTCTCGAATCTTTTCTTTACCTTTAAGCTCCCTTCTAATTTGCTTTAAAATGGTTTTTAAGGAGGCCATATACTTTACACTCTATCGGCATTCTTGTAAAATAGAGAGGGAAACTGCTATTTTATCGTTGCCAAAATAATTGTGGAAGATGGCGCAAATTTTGAGCGTTTTTGGCTTTTAGCTGCTTTGCTGCTGCTTTTCTTGCTGTTCAGGCCAACGCTCAATGAGTAATTTGTCGTCCCCGATTTTGAAGCTTACTTTTACAAATATTGAGTCTGAGCCTTTGAAGGGAAACATACTGTCTTCAGCTAGATCTTTTGGTAGGTATATTAGGAATTTGCCATCTTTCCTCCTGAAGAGTCTGCCTTTTCCTTCATTAACCATGGGTTGCACCTCGATGAAGCGATTTTGAACAGCAATGAATAAAAAGCGGGTTATTTAACCTTTACTCCGACAAGCCAAGCATAGAAGTCTTACTTGGTTGAAAATTTTATGGGCTTTTCAAGCCTGCTCAGCAACATCACTCGGCTTTCCTCCGACTCATCAATAACCTTGTAACCAGTGGCAGTTGCAAGCCGCATTGCAAATTCACGTATTTCTTTGTGGCTTGGCATGTTCTCGTAGTTCAGCCGTAATCTTGAAAAACCAACATGCATGTAGGCTTTAGGCTCAATGTATGTGGGGTTAGCCTTCTCTATTAGCTTAGCGTATTCCTCAACATTTCCCATATTGAGCCCACGCACAGCGGTTATGCGAATCACCGTCGGACAACTGAAACTTTGGAGAAGCCCTAATGTTTCGTTAAGTTTTTCCCAAGCGTCCGCGGATGTTGGACGGCAAACTTTTCGGTGAATTTCCTTGTTTGGGGCGCAAACAGAAATGTAGAGTTGGGTTGGTTCGTGACTTAGTTTGGCTAGTACAGATGGAACCGTGCCGTTGGAGACCAGAAAAGTGGTAAATCCCCTCATGCGAAAGGCATGTATAAGCTCACCTATAGGCTCGTAGAGAGTTGGCTCGCCAGTTAGGCTTATAGCTGCGTGCTTTGGTCTTAGGGCTTCTTTAAACTTTTGAGGATCAGCCTTAGGATTTCCCTTA
>JAWAZO010000041.1:0-9435 GCA_038817565.1 Bathyarchaeia archaeon | reverse complement strand
CTAAATCCTTGACTATCTCTTCTCTACGGTTTACCTCAGCCCAAGCGAGTTCCCGCTCCAAGAAACGCCTCTTCGTCATCAACTGCTTCTTCTCTTGAAACCTTTCATATTGCTCTCTCCAATAGTTAAGGGTCTGCTCCGCCGACTCCAAAAGCTTGCTTATGGACTCTTCCTGGCTTAGTATACGTGTGAGCTTTTTCTGGGCCTCCAAAACGTTTTCGCGGTAAGCCTCAAGCCCAACAGCCGCCTCCACCATGCGAAGCTTATCCTGCGGAGAAAGAACCGTAAATTGTTCCACCATGTTCTGATGCATAATAATGAGCATGTTGTCCGGGTCAACGCCCAATTTTGCTAGAAGCCTCTCCACATCCTGCTTTGAAGCAGCACGGTTCTCCAACTCAAACCAGTACTTGCCATCCCGCCTCAAAACACGGGTCAAGAAAATCTGGTCCTTGTTAAACTTTGGAACTGGACGCTTGCCACCCCTTTTAGAATTGTCCAATATAAGCGTTACACGAGCTTGGTCCTTACCCCAACGGATTAGGTCGCTGAGCCTCCTAGAACGCTCAGTGTAAGACTGTCCAAGAGCCACAGAAATAGCCAGCAAAAGCGAGGATTTGCCAGCGCCGTTGGGTCCACAAACAACGTTCACGCCAGGTTTAAGGGGCACTCTAGCATACTCGTAACTCATGAAGTTTTCAAGGATCACCTCGCTGACCAGCATCCGACTTCTTTTCCTCTAACCCCTTTCCTACTGCAGTATAAAATAGAGGATAAAAACTCTTATTAAAACAATTAGGCAACCAGAAGCTAAGCAAACCACCATTTTAACAAATTCTTGGAGATTAAAGTTTGTGGCGGTTTAGCTTTTTCCGTGCCTTCATCTCCAAAATCCACTCTTTCGCCATCTCCTTTGGAAAATCATCAAACATCCTCTTCAAAGTCGCTACGGTAAGTTTTCCAAGTGGTTTTTGGCACACGGCGCATTTAAACCTAAAATGGGTTTCCTCAATCGTTAAGAGTGGCAAGTGGCAATAAGGGCAGAAAAGTATTCCATCCATATAAATTGGCGACTTTAACCCACTTTCCATTTTAATCCCTCCCGGTAATACTTTATAAGATGCGCTAAGCCTTCCTCCTCAGCCCTTTTCAATAGGTAATCCCAATCTATTTTTTCACCCATATTTAAAAGCACAGACATGACGTCCGAAAAGTCGAAGGTGTCCGGTCTCCTCGCCTTCAACTTGGTTATTACGTAGTCTTCTGGACATGGGATAGTTATCCGTACACCGTCAACCTCAACTCTTTTAAGCCTTTTCAATGATTCTTTACTCAGACCAGCAGTGTTTAGGGAAAGAAGAACATCCACCCCTGTTCTAGTTACGCCATCAATAAACTTCAACACGACCTTCCCGTTATAGTATAACGTATACCTATATCCTAAAATTTTCCGCAATTTTTCTTTAGTAACACATGAGACAACCACCATATCTATGTCCGCCGAGGTTCTCGGTCTGCCATAAAAATGTACCGGTATTGCCCCAACAACCACATACCTTATCTTATGCCTGTTGAGCCTCTCGACTAAATCCTTTAGGCAGAGTTTAACCTGTTCAGGAATGTAGCTCATAATCATGTATTTTAGGTTGGTAGATGATATAAATGTTCCAAAAGTCTTAAGCGTAAGGCTTTAGTCTTCAACGCGCATTATACGTTTTTGGGCGATGTGTTGATGGTTGTTGCCGGCAAGGTTTTTAGGCTTTCAGAAGCTCTTCCCTTGGAAGAGATTGCTTCTAAGCTTGATGGTTACCGTGTTGAGGAGCCCTATGAGGAGGGCGACTACAAGTTTACACTTGTAACAGAGGTTGTGGGACTTCTTCCAAAACCAGAGGAGAACATGCTTAGAGGCGTATATTCCCACGACTACATAATCCACGTTTTCCACAGAGGCAAAGTTGCACCCCTACCCCGCACAGTTGAAGCCCTCTTCAGCTTTTCCAAGCTGGAAGACGCCACATTCCTAACGGTTGTTGAGAAGAAACGCCTAGCCAACTTCATAGCCAACAAACTCAGCGAAATTCTATTTGACAAAATTGGCGGCATAGTGGAAGCCCGCATACCACCCGAAACCCTCCGCGAGTTCCACCTAAAAAACCCAGAGGACACAAAAATCACTTTTTTCGACAATGTGGACATTCCAAATGTGAATAAGCTTTCGCTTTATGGCCCGGATTTGGTGAACACTTCCCTTTTTGAGGATTATTGCAAACACGGCGACCTATGGTACATCGTGGCTAGAGCAAGGGAATATGGCTATGTGGTTGGCATAACCAGAGATGCCTCAGTAACCATATTTAACCTAACGGATAAGGAGAAATACTTGGAATATGTGGCTAAAGAAATATACCCGCTAATCCTAAAGTAGCGGCTGAAACCACTTCTGTAACAGTTAAACTTCATAGAGTCACTTTTGTGAAACTTTAATAGGGTGATACTGGAAAATATCATTACAAGATTGGAGGAAAAATTTTGAAATCTGAAAGAAAAGCGTCCTCATTCGGCTATGGCGCTGGCGCCCTTGCAGTCCTTGTCGCCTCTTTAGGTTTTGCAGCGGTTATTTACAGCGTTAACATAGTTCCTTTTGACTATCTTAACCTTCCAGCATGGATTTTCAGTCCCTTAGGAGTTTATACGCTGTTTTATTCGTTTTTCAGCCGTAAAGACCCTGTTTATTACCTTGTCTGGGGAATTATTATGACGTGTGTTGGCGTTGTTTCGGCAACTTATGCGGTCGTGCCTCCGCTTCTAATCTTGGGGATACTTTTAATTATAATGGCTGTTATAGGTATAGCAGCCTACAAGAAGGGTAAGTGATGAGCGGAAAAGAATATTTAGAAAAGGTTCGAGGGGAAAGAAGCCTCCTAGAAAGGATTATGGGCTATATTCCGGGGTACAGGGGCTACAAGGAGAAGGAGCTGCGGAGGGAAAGCGACCTCCTCGTCCGGATGGAGGTTGTAAATAGGCTTAGGGATGCAAAAACGATTTTTAGGAGAAGTTTTGCAAACCCGTCGGTTGTCCAAAAGCTTTCCGGAGAGGACACGTACAGGTATGAAGTACTTCTATCACGTCTTGACAGGGTAACCCAAAGGATAGACAAGGCTGTTGCCGGTTATGCCGGAATGTTCGACGCAGTTAAAGTGCGAGAGGACAAGCTTGACCAAGTTCTTCAATATGATGTAAGCCTCATTGAGAAGGCTGAGTCCATAAGGCTGGATGTTGAAAAAATAGTTAAGATGGATGTTGGTGGTGGGGAGTGGAGGCAAGCTATGGACAGTTTAACATCAAAGGTTGAGGAGCTGGACAGGCTGATTGACCAGAGATCCGAAATCCTTAGGGGGCTTCAAGGTTAAGGAGGTGAAATTGTATGCCGAAGGTTATAGAGTGGACGGGTGCAAGGGAAGAAGACATAGTTTGGAGATATCCCAATGAAGAGATAGCTTGGGGCGACAACCTAATAGTCCACGAGTATGAAGCTGCAGTCTTCTTTAGGGATGGAAAAGCCTATGACGTTTTTAGGGCTGGACGCCACGTTTTAACAACGGCAAATCTTCCACTTCTCACGAAAGTGTTGTCCAAAATTGCCGGTTTCGACAAGGTTCCCTTCAGATGTACTGTAATCTTCATTTCGCTTAAACAATTTCAGGGAAGGTTTGGCGCCCAAAGCCAGACAAAGGAGCTTGCCCCAATAAAGTTCTTTGGAAGCTTCTGGTTTAGGGTTGAGGAGCCGAACCTCTTCGTTAATGAAGTGGTTGGGGGACAAGGAGCCTTCACAACAGATAAGCTTCAAAGCTTTTTAAGGGGATACTTCAATGAGAGGCTCATCGACACCTTAAGCCAGTACTCGCTTGCAGAGGTTTATGGCAAGCTGGACGAAACAAGTCTTGTTGCTAAAAACGCGCTTTTCGACGCCTTTTCAAGGATAGGCCTCGAACTAATTGATGTGAAGTTTGAGGGAATTGACACAACCCCAGAGTGGAGAGACAGATTGTTCTATATTAGAACAGGAGTGGGCGCAACAGAAGTTTTAAGGATGGAAACTGTTCAAAAATCAGCCGAAAGCCTATCCAAGAGTCCAGGAGCGGCGGTTGGGGCTGGAGCAGTAATTCTTCCACAAGTGCTTCAGCCAGCGCCGGCACCGGCAGCGCCTATGGTGTTATGTCCAAAATGTAATTTCCAAAATCCACAGACAGCAAAGTTCTGCAGCAACTGTGGCGCGCCATTGCAGGCGGCTGGGGGAGTTAACTGTCCAAAATGTGGGACGTTAAACCCTGCTGGAGCCAAGTTCTGCCTAAACTGCGGAAGCCCACTGCAATCAACCGTCAAATGTCCAAAGTGTGGAAGCGAGGTTCAAGCTGGAGCTAGGTTCTGTCCAAACTGTGGAGAAAGACTCGCTTAATTTTCTCTCCTTTACCCTCTATTTTAAAGACATTTTATTTTTGAAGTTTAAGCTTAATTAGCTGTAGCCTTAAAAAGGGTCGAATATGGGCGAAAGCCTCAAAGGTTTATGGCTAATCGTTTTAAGTGGTTATCCCGGCTCCGGCAAAACAATGCTTGCTAAGAGGCTTGTCGCTGATTATGCATATTTAGCCAGAATAGGCGTTGATGAGTTGAGGCAGATGCTTTTTTATGAAGGTTTTCCATGTCGCGACGAATTTCTTGTTTACTCACTTATTGCTGAAATGCGAGATGTGCTCCTTAAAAAGGGCTACAGCGTAGTGATAGATTCCACAGCCCCAGACAATGTGACCCGCGATTTCCTTTTAACGTCTAAAGTTTCGCCGGTCAACAGCCTACTTGTGATTCTAAATGTTGAGCGGGAAGTTTTGATTGAGAGAAGCCTTGAACGGTTTGGCACCACCCGTCCAATAAGTGCTTATGATAAGCGCTGGGAAAACCCGAAGGGCGAAATAGCCATCTTCAAGTTTAAGAGCAACACGCCTGAAGAGTTCGAAGCCTATTACGCACGCCTAAAAGAGCTTTTGGAAAGCGAAACTCACCCCTTCAAACCAGAGTTCCAACAGAGAATCCTAACATTAAAGGAGATAAGAAAAGCCCTCAAAAACTTTCTTAAGCGCGCTCAACAGAGACGGTCCTAGATTTTGCCAAATTTTTTATGCCTCCATCACCTTAACCATTATATGAAAAGGTGAAAAGTTTGGAAGCCTATATTTTGATAAACGCTGAGCCCGGTATGATCTGGGATGTTGCAGAGGCAACCCTAAAAATTGACGGTGTTAAAATGGCGCATGCCGTGACCGGACAATTTGACGCTGTTGTCTATGTGGAGTTTGCAAAGGTTGAGGATCTTGGAAAAATAATTGAGAAAGTTCAGCAGATTAAGGGTGTTCGCCGCACACAAACCCTGATTGCTGTTCCACCACCCATAAGAAAGTAGTTGCACGCTCGCCTATGCCCAGCTAAACTCTAAATTACTCCGATCCAGCCACCGATAGCTTCTCCGAAATATGCAAGGACGGCGAAAACTATTAGCCTAGGAGTAAAACTCAAAACGAGAAAGGTTTTGATGTTGGCTTTCAAAAGTCCGCAGATCAGTGCCAAGAACTCTACTGGCAGAAAAGGAATCAAACCAAACACTGTGTATAGAACCCAGCCCCAACGACTCCATAAAAGTGTGACTTCTTCGAGTTTTTCAGCGCCCAACCTATCGGCTACAAATGGTCTTCCCAAGCGATAAGCCAGATAATAATTTATTATCATGCCTATTGTAAATCCGGATGTTGCGGCAATTACAAGCAGTATTGGATGGGTTCCTAAGGATGCAGCTGCCACCACCAGCGCCGGGCTTCCAAGAGGGATGACCGTTCCGGCGAGGATGGTGGCGAAGAAAACGCCTAAAATCCCGTAATCCCTTGCAAAAGCCTTCACATCTGAAATTATTTGGAAACCGCCAATATTCACGGCTTTTAAAACAAATATTGCAGCCACCCCTATAGCGAGGAAAATTAACCCAACAACTATGGCGGACTTAACCCATGGAATCTTCAAAACTTCTGAAAAGTTCTGCTTCGCCTTTCTATCCGCATTTGATGTCATTTTCAAAACTCTATTCCTTCCCTCGCCTGACAGCCCCTTTTAAATGGATGTTTAACCTCCCGCATTTCTGTGACAAGGTCTGCGGCTTCAATAACCTCTTTTGGCGCATAACGCCCAGTTAAAACCAGCTCCACGTGTTTCGGCTTGCTTTTAATGAGTTCTAAAACCTTTTCTAGGCTTATGAGTTTGAGGTTTAAAGCCACATTAATCTCGTCTAATATGACTAGGTCGTATTCCCCACTTTTGATGGTTTCCTCAGCCAGCTTAAAGGCTTCTTCTGCAAGCCTAACATCCTCCTTTGATGGGGGCTGCTGTGTCACAAATCTTCCCCTACCAAAAGCTTTCAACGTGATATTTGGCAATCTATCAATAACGTAGAGTTCACCATAGTCAAATCCGCCCTTTATAAACTGTATAATGTAGACTTTTAGTCCCCTGCCGACAGCCCTTAAAGCCAGCCCGAAAGCTGCTGATGTTTTACCCTTCCCGTCTCCTGTATAAACCTGTACAAGACCCCTTTCAAGTTTCGGCATAGATGTTTCGGCCTACTCCAACATTTGGTTTAAGAGTTTTTCAGCGGCTGACGCTGGGTCTATTTCTCTTTCAACAATCTGCCTTAAAATTTCCTCGAAACGCTTTTCCCGCTTCAACTTTTCAATTATTGAGCTTGTCACCTTCTCCTTTATGGCTTCAACAAGCTCCGCCTCAGCCTTTTCTAAGCTTCTCTTGTGGAGGGGCCCTTTCTGGAGATATTGCCAATGCTCCTCTATCTTATCTATTAATTGTGGTACGCCTTCTCCTGTGAGGGCTACCGTCTTTATTATCGGCGGCGTCCAAGCCTTCTCCTTATTATCTAGTTGTAGCATGGCTTGAATATCCATTACTGCTTTGTCGGCGTTTTCTCGATCAGCCTTGTTAACAACGAATATGTCGGCAATCTCCATTATCCCAGCTTTTATGGCTTGAATCTCGTCGCCTAGGCCGGGGGCGTGGATGACAATTATCGTTTGCGCCACCTTGATTATCTCCACCTCTGACTGTCCAGCGCCGACCGTTTCAACAATTATTATGTCTTTTCCAGAAGCGTCCAGTATTTTCACGGCGTCCTTTGTTGCTTTGGCTATCCCTCCAGGATTGTTTCTCGTCGCCATGCTCCTTATAAAAACACCATCGTCTGTGGTTAGCTCTTGCATGCGGATTCTGTCGCCTAGGAAGGCTCCGCCAGTGAAGGGGCTTGTTGGATCAACGGCTATCACGCCAACGGTTTTCCCTCTCCGCCTATATTCTCGAACCATTTTCTCTATTAAGGTGCTTTTTCCAGAGCCTCCAGGACCCGTTAAGCCTATAATGTGGGCTTTTCCGGTGTGGGGGTAAACCATTGCAATTAGGCTTTGGGCTTCTTCTGGGCTGTTCTCAGCCATGGTTATGGCTTTTGCTACGCTTCTTTTGTCCCCGGCGAGCACGCCTTTAGCTATTTCTTCAATTTTCAGCAATTGATTTTACCGTCTCTATTTTCTTTTAGGAGCATTCTCCAACACGTACTTAACTATCTTATCTGTCGGTGTTCCAGGTCCAAAAACCTCTCTTATCCCAATTTTTTTAAGCTCTGGAATGTCCTCTTCTGGAATTATGCCTCCGGCGAACACTAAAACATCTGTCAAGCCCTTCTCTTTTAGGAGCTCCATTATCCTTGGGAAGAGCGCCATATGCGCTCCTGACAAAATGCTTAAGCCAATAACGTCAACATCCTCCTGCAAGGCTGTTTCAACAATTTGCTCTGGTGTCTGCCTTAACCCGGTGTAGATTACCTCCATCCCAGCGTCTCTTAGGGCTCTTGCAACAACTTTTGCTCCTCTGTCGTGGCTGTCCAGTCCCGGTTTAGCTATTAAGACTCTTATTTTTCTTCCCTCGCTCATTTCCATTCCTCGCTTAGATTATTATTAGTTCTTTGTATTCTCCGTAAACTTTTCGCAAGACATCCATTATTTCGCCTAGGGTGGCATATGCCTTAACAGCCTCAATAATTGTCGGCATGAGATTCTCATCCTTCTCGGCTGCATAGTGAAGTTTTTCGAGCAATTCCTTAACTTTTCTGTTGTCCCGTTCCCTTCTCAGTTTCTGAAGCCTCTCTATCTGCTTTTTCTCAACGCTTGGGTCAACCTTCAAAAGCTTAACAGGGATTTCCTCGCCTTCTATTGCGTATTCGTTCACGCCCACTATTATACGTTTTTTCTCCTCTATTTCCCGCTGGTACCTATAGGCGCTTTCAGCTATTTCCCTCTGGAAAAAGCCCTTCTCAATGGCTGGGATCACACCTCCCATGTCGTCGATTTTTTGGATGTATTCCATGGCTTTCTCCTCCATCTCGTTGGTTAAAGCCTCCACGTAATATGAGCCGGCAAGCGGGTCCACAGTGTTTGCTACCCCACTTTCGTAGGCTATTATCTGCTGGGTTCGAAGGGCAACTCTAACGGATTCCTCTGTTGGCAAACATAAGGCCTCGTCGAAGGAGTTTGTGTGCAGCGATTGGGTTCCGCCGAGAACGGCGGCTAAAGCTTGAATGGTCGTGCGGATGATGTTGTTTAGAGGCTGCTGTGCGGTTAAGGTGCAGCCGGAAGTTTGGACGTGCATGCGCATCCACATGGAACGCGGGTTTTTAGCGTGGAACCTTTCCTTCATAATTCTAGCCCATAGGCGTCTAGCGGCACGGAACTTGGCTATCTCCTCGAAGAAGTCGTTGTGAGAAGCGAAGAAGAAGGATAAGCGTGGGGCGAAATCATCCACTTTCAAACCCCTTTTAAGGGTTTCCTCAACATAGGCTATTCCGTCATAAAGGGTGAAAGCCAACTCTTGAACAGCTGTGGCGCCAGCCTCTCGAATGTGGTATCCGCTTATACTTATGGGATTCCATTTCGGCAAGTGTCTAGCACAGTACTCTATTACGTCAACTGAAAGCTTCAGCGAAGGTTTAGGTGGGAAAATGCAGAGTTTCTGGGCGAAAAACTCCTTCAAATTGTCGTTTTGAGTTGTTCCCCCAAGCTTTTCTCTTGGGACCCCTTGCTTGTCGCCAACAACAATATACATGGCAAGCAGAACAGATGCCGGACCATTAATGGTCATGGAGGTTGTAACCTTATCTAATGGTATGCCGTCGAAGAGGACTTCCATGTCCTGAAGCGATGATACTGCTACTCCACACACGCCGACCTCCCCCCTAGCCATCGGGTGGTCAGAGTCGTAACCCATAATTGTTGGGTAGTCAAAGGCTGTGCTTAGTCCCGTTTCACCCTCACTTAATAGGTATTTGAAGCGTTTATTGGT
>JAWAZO010000040.1:0-10126 GCA_038817565.1 Bathyarchaeia archaeon | reverse complement strand
CCTTTCAAACTTCCATAAGGTGTAAGCTATATCCCTAGTTGTGTAAAGTGTTGTGCCGTCAGCCCTAACAAGAGTCAATGAAGGCACCACATAATCTTTCCTCAAACCGAGCCTATCCCTTAGATTAAGGTCCTCAACCACCTTGCCAGCTTCAAACTCCAAAACGCCACCAAGAGTGGAGACGTAAGGCGTCTGCTTCAGCCTTTGAAGAACCTCTGCCACAAGCCCGCTCCAAACAAGGTCGCTCTCCCAATCCCAAGAATCATAAAAGACTCCGGCGCGACTTAGAGTTGCTTTAAAACCATCCAAACAGAGTTGGCTAACCTCCCTAATAAGCTGCTTAGCTTTTTCATCTCCAGCTTCATAAGCCCTGTTCAACTCGCCAACAACCTTTTCCGGATCTTCATCTTCGCCTATTTTCTGGAGAAGCCTTTCAAAAAGCTCCGAATGTTTACTCTTTAACTCGAAGGCAACGGACATCCAATCATCCAGTTCCCTATTGATTTTCATGATTTCGTCCTCCGCTGAAACAGCCTTCGCCCGCTCAAGCTCCCTTTTTAGGCGGTTAATCTCAACGAGGCAACTTGTTATAGTGTAAATTTTACCAATGAAGTGGTCTGGCTTCTCCGTCGGTTTAGGTTTTCCAAGCTTTTCGTAACCATAGGCAATCACTGCGGTTTGTCTTCCAACATCATCTACATAATAATGACGTGAAACCACGTGTCCCCTAGCTGAAAGCAAACGTGCAATGGCATCCCCAAGCATAGGATTTCTTGCCTGTCCAATATGTATTGGGTGAAGTGGATTAACACTTGTATGCTCAACAATAATCTTTAATGGTTTCTCAGCCTTAATAAATCCGTAGGCTTCACTTAAACGCCTAACAGACTCTATGGTCAGTTCAGAAAACTTGGAAAAGTTTGCATGAAAATTTATGTAACCTCCGCCAGCTGCTGTCACGTTGCTTATCAACGAAAACTTTGACTTGTCCATGGCTTCTATGAGGCGTCCAGCGAGAATGAGCGGTCTTTCGCCAACATGCTTAGCAAGCTCAAAACAGATGGATGAAGCCAGCTGACCGAACTCCCAAACTGGCGGTTTCTCAAAAACCAGCTGTTCGGATGGTATTTCAACCGAAAGCTTTTGTATGGCCTCACCTAACGCGGATGCACATTCCTTCTTTAACTCCGTTAGGGGGTTCTCTGAAACCATGAGGTTTCCGCCTTTCACATCAACAGTGAAATGTGAACACTAATATATGTAACTAGCCAATTTAAGCTAAAAGCACAAATCGGCTGGTGCATAGGTGAAAACCAAAATAATTTTTTCCGAAAAATGCTTAGAGTACGGGTCATGGCACATTGAAAGCCCCCAAAGAGTTAGAAAAGCCTACGAAATCCTAAAAGAGCGGGGCTACGAGTTTATAACACCAGAACCAGCCAAAGAAGAAGAAATCCTAAAAGTCCACGACCCAGAATACATTGAACTCCTTAAAAGAGGAGCCATAGAAGATCCAGACACCCCAGCCTATGAAAATATATATGAATATGCGAGGCTTTCAGCCGGAGCTGCAATCCTAGCCGCAGAAATCCAAGGCTTCTCTTTAATGAGGCCTCCAGGGCATCATGCTGGAAGATGCGGTGTGGCTTTGGGCGCTTATACAAGGGGCTTTTGTTACATAAACAATGTTGCGGTGGCAGTTAAACACTTGGACAAGCCAACGCTTATTTTAGACATCGATGGGCATCATGGAAATGGAACACAAGAAATCTTCCAAGGAGACCCGAAAGTGGTCTATGTTTCACTTCATAGACACCCGCACTACCCTGGCACCGGCTATTATTCAGAGGCCAATTGCCTAAACTATCCACTGTCAGCTGATTGTGGCGAACAAGTCTACCTAAAAACCCTCCAAGAAGCCTTGAAAAAAGTTGACATGGAAAAGATTGAGGTTATAGCCGTGTCTGCCGGTTTTGACGCCTACGCTGGAGATCTAGCCTCTCTTGGCTTAACCGAAAGAACATATTACGAAATCGGTAGAATGCTTGCAGCTTTACAGAAGCCAACCTTCTTTGTTCTGGAAGGCGGCTACAAAGGCGAAAATGTTGGAAAATCCATAGACGCCCTTCTCAAAAACTTCGGATAGCAAAATCCTTAATGCTAAAGCTTATGAACTCTAATGGTTCATTTAAGGTCATGAAGCAAGTAAATAATAAAGTGGCTGGAGCCCTAATATTTGTAGGGGCAACCCAATTCATTTTGTGCATGCTGATTGCCGAATGCATATACTCAAACTACAGCATCTCTGAAAATTACATAAGTGACCTTGGAAAAATTGGCGAAGTTTCCGCTCCAGTCTTCAACACTTCAGTTTTTGTGCTCGGCCTAACTGTTGTGGCTGGTGCCTACTTCCTTAGGCAAACCATCGCGAACAAGTTCTTTCTATGCCTCCTAATTTTATGCGGTGTTGGAGCCATGGGTGTTGGCATATTCCCAGAAGACTTCGGCCCAATACACCTTGCAGTTTCTCTAATTGCTTTTCTGTTTGGGGCACTATCAGCCATAGCATCCTACAAATTTCAAAAGGCTCCACTATCCTACTTCGCGGTTGTCTTAGGCTTGATTTCCTTAGCGGCACTCATACTCTTTGGACTAAAAATGGACCTCGGCTTGGGTGTTGGCGGGATGGAACGTATGATAGCCTACCCAATCCTATTGTGGGCAATAGGGTTCGGCGGATACCTAATAAAAGAGTAAAGGCAAATAGTCGCACTTAGATGGGAATAAAGTTGAGGGAAATATACATTTTAAATGTTGCACTGTGCCAAGCCAACACTGTATAGGCATTCGCTACATGTAGGCATATTCGCATAGCAGTCAACGTCATTTGTTCTCGTGTAGAAGCATCCTAACGCCGAGTAGGGACAGTCTCCACACCAAGGCATGTTCTTGGCCATGTCCCATCTAATTTCTTTAAAATTGGTGTAGGCATCTTGCCGCCAAACTTCTTCAACCCTTTCTTTTGTTAAGTCTCCGAATATTACCTCATGAAGATCTTTCTTATGGGCGTTAACGTAAACAGAGTGGTTATACATGAATTCTTGGCATGGGGAAACTTTCCCATCACTTCTTATGACTATTGTTCTTTTTTCAATGTAGGGGCACCTCCTCTCATTAGCATCCACGTATATCTTTGGAAGTCTTAAATCAATCTGGTATTCGTGGGCAACTTTCTCGCTTATATGGAAAACCTTTTCAATATGGCTTAGCATATCAAGCTTTTCTGTCGAACTTAAAAGTAGGGGGAGATTAATCCAGTAGCCCTTCTTTTCCGCTTCGGTCCAAAAGCTTTTGATAAGTTGGGTTGAGGTGGCCTCAATTTTCACACCGTAAGCTCTGCCGAAAAGTTCCAACACGGATTCACGTATTAGACGCCACCCATGCTTTAGTGATGGCTTCAATATTTCGATGGCTGGCTTACTTAAGGTTAGATATGTGGCTTCAGCGAAAATCTCCTTCGTGTATGGCACGACGTGAGATGCTATTATATAATCGACATCGTTAAAAGCTGCAAATTTTAATAGTTCGGGGATTTCCAGAAAGTTATCCTTCATTATGACCGTTTCCAAGCCTAGCTTAAAATTCCTTTTAGCTTTATCTTTGGTTTTGGCTAATCCCCTAATGTTTTTGGCTATTAATTTGAAGTCGGAGCCTTCTCTTATACGGCTTAGTTTGGCTTGACTGATAGTGTCTATTGAAAATGATACAGAGTCCACACCTATTTCCCTTACAATTTTGTCAGCAATTTCCGATGTTATTAGTGAGCCGTTTGTGCTGACGATTATTTCTCCATCCTCTGGAAGGTTTTTCCTGGCTATATGGAACATTTCGATAATTTGTGGATGTGTTAAGGGTTCTCCGAAACCGTAAAGTACAAGCCTCCTCAATTTTGAGAAGCATTCCTTGGCAATTTTTCTATACAAGGTTATATTCATATCTAATAGTCTCGCGTTCCAAACTTGTCTAATACACATTTTACAGTTGAAGTTACATTTGTTCGTGACTTCTATCTGCAGCGCTTCTGGAAACTCATCATTCATAAAGACTGCTTTCCTAGAGGTTTAACCGCCAGCCAATGGTGGGAATATGGCTATTACGTCACCTTCTTTTAGGGTTATCTCTCCTTTCAAGTCCTTAATGTTTCTTCCATTCACCATGATTATCATGTTTTCTCTAACTTTCCCCTCGTTTCTGTCGTAAATGTCGTTAACAAATTCTGGTCCAAGAATTTTGGACGCGTTCTCAATCATGTTTAGAAATGTTCCGTCACATGTGACCGTGAGCTCCCTAGTTTTATATTTACTGCGTAAAGTTGCGAAAAGCAATATTTTTACAGGCACTCTATTCAAGGCTCATCTAATAAAAAGGGATGTGGAGCGGGAATTTTTGCTTTTCTAAAGTTCTATTTCCAGTTCGGCCAGTTTTTCTTTTGTTGGAATACCGTTTACCCAGCCTCGAAGCTTGTAATATTCTTCCCTCATTTTTTCAAGCTCTGTTACGTGACCCTTTGCTGGTCCTTCGGGCATAGGCTCTTCTAGTAAGCGCTTTGGCAGAGTGTCGTCTTTCCCATCAAATCCATACTTGTTGATTATGACCCTTTCTAAGTTATAGATGCGCTCGCCAATTTTTAGAATTTCCTCCTCTGTTAAGTCCCAGCCGGTGACTGCCGACAGAAGTTCTGCATAGTCCTTTGCTCCCAAAGCGAAGGTTGTGAACAAGCAATTTACAGTCGAGTTGACTACGCACGTGAAGTCTTGGAATATTTTAACCCACTTCGCCTTTCCTTCAATCTTTAATGGGTCAATCTTCTCCGGTATTCCTAGGACTTCTGGTGAGACCGTGTATCCGGTTACATGGCAGCCACCTCTATTTGCTGTGGCATAGTTTAATCCTATGCCCTTTATGGCTCTTGAATCGTAAGCTGGCATTTCAAGGCCTTTAACACTCATGGAAAGCTCTGGGTGTCCATAAATCTCGCAAAGCTTCTTTGAGCCTAATGCCAAGTATTTTCCAAATCCAACTTTGTAGGCTGTTCGCCAAACCGCCTCAACGAGAGCTGCGGCATTTCCAAAGCACAAATCCAAGCCTTGTAAGTCTTCTTGTGGGATATATCCCTTTTCGTTGAGCTCCATGGCTGCCGCTATTGTGGAACCCATGCTTATTGGATCCAGTCCGAGCTCGTCGCAGTAGTGGTTTGCCTTGACAACAGCGTCCAATTCCTTGACTGCCGTGCTGCTTCCCAAAGCCCAAATTGACTCATATTCGGGGCCTTCGGAGGCTAAAACTTGGAAGGGCCCGGATTTGACCCTTGTGACTCTTCCACACCCAATCGGGCAACCCCAGCAAGACCTTCGACTGATTAAATATTTTCCCGCAAGGGTCTCCCCGCTTATCTTCTCAGCATCTGGATTCACGCCAGTCTGCCAGTTTTTATAGGGTAATCCGCCGGCGGTATTAATTATGTTTATAAGTATGGCTGTGCCATAAGTTGGCAGTCCTTCACCTGTAACGGCATTTTTCTTCATAGCATTTAAGCATCTTTTCGAAACCTCAGCGAATTTTTTTGGTTCAGCTATCGGGACCTTCTCTTCACCGGAGACGACAATTGCCTTAAGCTTCTTCGAGCCCATAACAGCCCCCAAGCCGGTTCTTCCTGCAGCTCTATGCTCGTCATTAACTATACAAGCCATGTACGCCAAATTCTCTCCAGCAGGTCCAATACAAGCGACGCTTGTATTTTTACCGCCAACTTTATCCCTCAATATTCTGCAAGTATCAAACACGTTTTTACCCCATAAACTGCCTGCATCCCTTAATTCGGCTTCTCCGTTCACAACAGCTAGGAAGACGGGAGTTTCAGAAGCTCCCTCAACCACAACGGCGTCAAACCCTGAAAACTTAAGGAATGGACCGAACTCCCCGCCTGAGTTTGCACTCCCAACAGAACCCGTTAATGGTGATCTTAGCGCCATCACATGATATCTGCCAGAAGACGGAAAACCGGCCACACCGGTCCCTGGGCCCGTTGCGAATATCAGAACGTTTTCAGGGCCCAAAGCATCAATGTCCCTCGGCGAGATCCCAGCCTTTTCATACTCCCTTAAATACTTATAAAGGAGATATACAGCGTAACCCTTGCCGCCAAGATACTTCCTCGCAACCTCTTCTGAAGTCGGCTCAACCCTCAAGCTTTTCGTAGTCAAGTTAACTCTCAGAATTTTTCCCATATAACCCCTAGGCATAAAACCACCACTGTAAATTTCTATGCAAAGCAGATTTAACACTTGTCCCTTAAAGACCCCTAACTTTCAAAAATCTGATCAAATATAATTTCAAGATACATGGCTCATGTAGACATCATTCCATCGAAGCCTATTAAACGTTATCAACTACGCGTAGAGCGCATTTTGGCGGGCCCGCTGGGATTTGAACCCAGGATCTCCGGCTCCGCAGGCCAGCGTCCTAATCCATGCTAGACTACGGGCCCTATTGATGATTTTAGGTTACAAATATTTGAGGTTTTCAGAAACTTTTGTGTTGTTTTGTGGGCGTCTAGGGAATGGAACTTTTATAGGTCGAGATAGACTATGTTATGCTGGGTGTTGGTTTGGTGAAGGTTCTTGGTTTGGTTGGTAGTTATAGGAGGTTGGGAAACACTGAGGTTTTGGTTAAGGAGGCTTTGATGGAGGTGCAGAGACTTGGGGCGGATGTTGATGTGTTGAGGTTAACAGATCTTAAAATTGAGCCGTGTAAGGGCTGTATGGCTTGTGTGTTTAAGCAGGAGGAATGTAAAATTCCGGACGATTGGCGTGTTTTTAGAGATAGGTTGGA
Organism: Bathyarchaeia archaeon; assembly: GCA_038817565.1. Classification (GTDB taxonomy): domain Archaea; phylum Thermoproteota; class Bathyarchaeia; order Bathyarchaeales; family Bathycorpusculaceae; genus JAGTQI01. The sequence continues at coordinate 3,235 of JAWAZO010000040.1, read as the reverse complement.
GGCGAGCGATGCTGTTATAATTGGGGCGCCAACGTATCTGCTTGGGCCAGCGGGAATTGTGAAGATGATTATGGACCGAAACATAGCTTTCCATATGAGAACGTTACAGGGAGGTGCAAAGCCGGGCGTCATAATCGGAGTTGCTGGAATCAAGGGTTGGGAACCATTTACAATGGCTTTGTTAAATGTTTTCATGTTCACATGCGGCATAAGGGTTGTTGATCAAGCCATATTTTATGCTCAGGGACCCGGCGAGATTTTGTTGGATGAAGCAGCCATGGAGAGGGCAAGAAAACTCGGCAAAAGTTTGTTTCAAGCTGCCAGCAGAACAGTTGATGATCAAGTTTATCTTGGAGAGCCAGGTGTATGCCCAGTGTGCCATCAAAACCTTTTCTCCGTTAGGAACGGGGTTTTGGAATGTGCATTGTGCCAAGCCAGAGCCAAACCTGAAATCATAAATAATGAAATTAAACTCGTCTTTGACCCAGAAAGTTTGATGGCGCATCGCTGGAGCAAAGCTTTGTTTGAAAAATTCTCATCAGCCGTTCTCGATTCAGGTCCAAGATTTTTGAAGGAAAAAGACGAAATTAAGATAAAGGCAGAGAAATACGTAAACTTTCCATGCGAAAAGGCATAAGAATCAAAGGCCCCGTTGAGGGCTTCAAATACTTGCTAGAAGATGACCTAATGTTTTTTAGGAAGAGAAAATAATGATGAGGTGAGAGGTAAGCCAAAAGGTTGCCGAAGTTCGCGGAAAAGTGGCCGAGGTGAGGTAGCCTGGAAGCCTACGGGCCTGTGGAGCCCGGCGCCCGGGTTCAAATCCCGGCCTCGGCCCCACATACTGCCTTAGCCTAGAATTTTAAGAAAGTCTGGTTACCGGTTTCTTTTGTCAATTTCCGCTTATGCTTTCTCAAAACATCATTCAGATACCTTGACTTATTAACCGTGAAGTCCTAGGCATAAAAGCATCAGAAACACCTCCTAAACACCAGTTTTTATGTCATCCAGTGCCGCCTCAATCTCTTTAAGGGCTTCCTTAACGGCTTCTTCAGGCTTATGCTGCAAATCTAAAAGCAATAACCTCACCCAACTCAAAGCCTCAAAGGCGCCCTTAACATAGTCATGCATAAAGCCTCCCCCAGCGCTCCACCCTTCAACCATCCAAACCTTAAAAAATTAACCATCCAACGACACAGCAGACCAGCGGAGAGAGATCAGTTAAAATGAAAACGTGTTTTCACGTTAATTTTATATAGAGGTTTCTTCTAGAGCAAAGTTCCACCGAGGGGTGAAGGTTTTTGAAAACCAACCTTTACCTTTTAAAGGTGGCCCTCGCCCTTAAACTTTCAAGGCTTGGCTTTAATGTGGGCATATGCCACCATTGCGGGAAAATTTTTGACAGAACAGAGGAGAGCGAAACCCTATGCAAAGAATGCAAAACAAACAGCCTCTACCCCTTTTCTAAACCCTCATAAATTGAAAATGGAGTTTTAACAAACCTTATTTTCGCTAGCCCCTCCCCCTCTAGGGTTTCCATTGGAAAATGTCAATTTTAGGGCCTCTGGAAACTGCAAAATTGACCTACCCCCTCTAGGTTTTTGCTGCGGGAGATCTCCCGGGACCAGGCCCTAGGGCTCGCCGATCAGCAGCCTTAAGCCCAGTGCCGGCGTTGGCAGCCTTGACATATTCCGTTAAAAGGCTCAAGGCTTTGGCGTAATCCATGAGGGCTGTGCGTAGGGCTTCAGATTCGCTTATTCCAAGCCTTTGGCTAATGCGTTTTAAAATTTCATGTTGCTGGCTGCTTAAAACCACTTTGACGATATGTTTTCACATTCAGTGGCCGGCCCTAGTGTTTTGGCCCCCTCTTGCGGATCTTCTCCAGCTTCAGCTTGCCAGTGCTGGCTTTTCCTCCGACTTCACGCGTAAAACAGTTCCAAAAATAAGCATTTTTTGGCATCAACTCAGCTGCAGCACGCAACAACGCCTTATTGTATGAACCCTTTCTTAGACTTCCAGCAAAACCCAAAACTACAATTTGTTTCACAACCATGCTTATTTCGCTCCAATTAAATCAGCTTAACTTTAGAATCGAATAAAACTTATTTGTTTTTTCCGTGTTAAAACTAAATTGCCCAGCAGAACGAAAGCCAGAATTGCAATGGCGACTTCCATGTAGCCGAAATCTTCACCGCCCAACCTGGAAAAAACGTGCTTACAACGCCGTATCCACAACCAGCTAAAACGCCAGTTGTTATTACGTCCATATTTGCGGTGATGTTCGGTTACTCAGTAAGCCCAGAATGGGGTAGGATAGTGGTTCACTTCACATATCTAATGGTGATGCTTCCGCTTATGGTTTGGTTGCATAAAAAGAAGGAGGATAAAATGCTTGAACTTTCAAGTTCAATAGCTTAGGTAGCAATATCATTTATTTAAACTCGACTCAACTCTTACCTCAAAGAACGCTAAGTTTACGGCGGTACAGTTTAAACGTTTCGCAACTCAATAAATTAACAGCCTAAATGATATTTTTCCGTTAGTGTCTCCTAATAGAATGCAAGATTTCTTACATTTATCGCAAAGATTAGTTGATGCGAAGATAATCTACATAAGGGAATTATCGACTGTGGCGCTTCTATTCGAGAATCCTGCGGGATCTTAAGCGTTCTTTGAGGTAATCTTTAAGAATCCACTCATCTTTTTCTTCGTACCCCACACGTTCCCTAGCTGGACATTTCTCTTTTAATTCGCTTTCTGGAAGCAGACATGTCCCATTCACAGCAAGATAAGGACAGTCTAAAACCAAACACCTCTTACCCATCCAAACCAACCCCAATCAAATTTTCCACCATTAAATATTAAATTTCAAATTTATAAGAGTTTTCGCTCATTTACAAAATAAACGTTCAAACTAACTGCAATTTTACGAACAAATGTGCAACACAACCACTTAAAAGCACTTCTACTAGTCATCGATAACAGAAATTGTGCGGAGTATTTTGGTTGCGTGTTTTTTTTTGTTTAATTTTTGGTTTTTCTTTTAGTTTAATAATGTTTATATTTTTGGTTTTTCGCTGTTTTTAGTGAGGAGGAAGGGTGTTTATGAGGAGAATGTTTGGGAGGAGAGCTTTGGTTGCGATAGTTCTGTTGACGGCTGTTGGCGTTGCTTTTGCCGCCTACAGCTACTTCTATACTTGGACGAAGTATTATAGGATTAATCCTTTGACATCATTTG
>JAWAZO010000039.1:0-10234 GCA_038817565.1 Bathyarchaeia archaeon | reverse complement strand
GTTGGAATTCGAAGCTAAGTTTTTAGTGCGTTTATTATTTGCTTTCGCAGTCAAAGCATAAGTCGCTTTCACGGTTTGTCCAAAAAATTTTGCCGCATTTTTTGCATATTGTTTTCCGTAGTAAGCCCTTTTCTTCCGTTTTTGTTTGTGCAAAGCTAAACTGGGGTTTTGGAAAGGTTATGGCTTTTTTGTGGCATAGAGGTTCGCATGCCGTGCAACCATTAACACATTTGTGGGGATTGGCCACAACCGCCTTTCCGTTTATGAAGGCGAATACATCGTTTGGGCAGTATTCCACACATCGGGGCTTGCCAAAGGGCGCACAGCCATCGCATTTCTCTGGAAAAATTGTTGGATACCATGGGATACAAGCCCTAGTCATAGGCTGGTTTTCACCTTCTCATGTTTTTGCGGCAGTCGTAGCAGTATTCCGTTTCAAAGTTCGTTAGGAAGGTTTTGCCGCAGCCCTTACACCGCACTTCTTTGAGCATACCTTCTTTTATCGGCTGGATTGCTTTCAGAGCATCTACTGTTTCTTGAGCACATGGGCATGGACGTTTTACTCCGAAATCGTTTTCGCCTGCCATGGTTATAGCGACCCGCTTAAGAGGCCATATAATAGTCCGAAGGTTACGCTTCCAGCCCAAGCGATTATAACGTATGTGGCCACAACTTTCCATTTGGCTATCCTTGAAACGGCCATAGCGTTGGCAAAGTCGTAAGGTTGACCCATAAGCCAGCTCAGCAAGGCGCCTTTTGACATGCCTTTGCCCCATAATTCTTGTCCCAGCGCAATTTCAACAAGGGTCGGTGTATAAAGCGGACCGCCAAGAACCGATGCTATTAAAACGCCTGTAACACCCGTTAAGTATGTTTCAACAATCTCCTCCGGAATAAACGCGGAAAGATAGCCCACTACTATAAGCCCTATAATGAAGAAGGGGAGAATTTGTTTTGCTAAGTATCCCGCGAATTTAAGCGCTGCCCAAAGCCTCTCGTCTAAAGGCGGCTTAACAATTTCCACTTTTGCCAAAGGCGCAGCGGAATTGGCTACTTGAAACTCTTTTTCTATGGCTTTGCCCCACGGCGTATTGGAAACTATTAAGCCTGCGATTATGGCTACGGCTGCGGATACTATTATGCGCACTCCGGCTATTTCCCAAGAAATCATTTCACCAGTCATTAGAATCGTTAAGATGTTTGCTGCTGGCGCCATCAGAAGGAATGTAATTGCAGGTCCTATTCCGGCCCCGGCATATAGCACCCCGCCGAAAAGTGGAACCATTGTGCATGAACAAACGGTTAAAAAAGGCGCCATTCCAAGAGCCAATCCATATCCGATAGCTTTTCCCCTTCCCATATACTTTGTTATGGTTTCCTTTGGTACAAACTCGTAAATTAGGCCGGCGACACTGAACGCGAAGAGGAGGCATATCCAAGCGTGGCTAAAATAGTCGGCAATGTATAGCGCAGGAATGGCCAAGTATACGAGTGGGGTTTCCCATAAGCCCAGCGCGTCCAGCTTATCCTTGAACGTTTCCTTTGTAGGCTTGGCTGTTACTCGGCTGTAGATTAAGAGACCTATAACTATTGTGAAGAAGGCTAATAGAATGCCCGTTCGAATAGCTCTTTTCGTCTTTTCTTCCATATGCTTTCTCGCCTTCTACTTGGCTGCTTCCATCATCAGTTTTTCTACTTCTTCTGGGCTTGGAACACGTCCCATAATTTTGACTGTGTTGTTTATGGCTATGGCCGGCGAGACTAGTACACCATATTTCTGAACGGTTTCCTTTGACATTATGTTGACTTTTTCAATATTTACCATAACGCCAGCCTGCTTGAGCTTTTCAGCTGCTTTTTCCACAGCTTTTTTCACTGCTTGGCATCGCATGCAAGGCGGTTCTGGTCCAATAACTTCTACCTTGACTTCTTTCATGCTTTTTCACCTTGTAGAGTGAGGTGAGAATATAGCAATATTTAAATATTGTTATGGACTTTTGCTTTAAACGTGCATCCAACAATGAAAAACCTCGACAAGTTTAGGGCCAAGGTCTTCAACGCGCTTGCAGACCCTGTTAGGCTTAAAATTCTTGAGTTCTTGCGTGATGGCGAGCGATGTGTCTGCGAAATCGTCCCGTATGTGGGAATAACCCAGCCGCTGGTTTCAAGGCACTTGGCAATCCTAAAACGGTGCGGGCTTGTAAAAGATAGAAAAGAGGGAAACAAGCGGTTCTATTCGGTGACCAGTTCGGCTGTTTTCAGAGTGATTGATGCAGTTGACGCAGGTTTTGTGGATGCACTTGTGAGGCATGTTGTTGAGCAAATAGTTTAGGGAAAGGTGAAAAGCGAAATGGTTGTGAAGGTTGAAACTTTCACGGCTGAACCGCCATGTGCGGGCTGCCTAAAACTGCTGGAGTATGCGAATTTGATTAAGGCGAAGTATGGCGACAGAGTGGAAGTTATAAAGCATGTCGGACCATGCGAAGAGTTTGGCAAATACGGCTTAACAGTGGTGCCAGCCATAGTTTTCAACGAGGGCAAAATAAAGATTATGGGAGTTTGTCCGAGCATGCAAACTATAGAGACTGCGTTAAAGGAGATGGGGGTTTAAAACATGCCGGTAAAGGTTGAAGTTTTCACTTCTGAACCACCATGCTCCGGCGGAAGACTGCTCCTCAAGCTCGTAGAGAAAATCAAAGAGGAGTACAAGGACAAAATTGAGATTGAAATCTATCGTGGAATGAATCCAAAACTGAGCGAGTATGGCATAAACGCGAGTCCGGCCGTAGTCATCGACAGGGACATACGCATAATAGGAGTTTGCCCAAGCGAAGAAACCTTCAAAGAAGCATTAAGAGAGGCGGGCGTTCAATAGTGTCCGAGGGCGCTGTCAAACAGACTTGGCGTGGCATACCACGCAAGGAGATAAACTGGCATCCCACTGTGGATCCTGAACTTTGCATAGGATGCGGTATATGCGTCTTAAATTGCGGGAAAAACGTTTACCAGTTTGACTACGAGAAAAATGTGGCTGTTGTTGCAAATCCCATGAACTGCATGGTGGGCTGCACCACATGCCAAAACACCTGCCCACAACATGCGATAAGTTTTCCATCATTGTCCTACTTGCACAAATTGATAAAGAAGAACAAGGTGGTGCAACGTAGCAGAGAAGAGCTGCTGGCAAACAGAGCAAAGTACGAAGCTAAAAAATAGTTTGGAGATACCTTTGGAGAAAAATGCTGAGGATTTAGCCGAGCTCTTCTTTGCAGATGTCATAGTCAAGAAAATTGAGATTAAGGAGATTTCGCCTTGTACCGCAGACCCTGAACGGATTAAGTTTTTGGCACAAGCTGACAAGCCTTTAGAGGACGTTCTGCCAATTCTTTATCTGGCTATTCCGAACGCCAAATACTCCGAAAAGCTTGGTGCATTAAGCTACACGTACCAGCAGCACTTGATAACAATTTTTGCTAATGGTAGGATTGGAATGACGTATGTCAAAGACAGAAATGAGGCAGACCAGCTTGTTGAAGAGGCTAGACGGCTGATAAACCGCGCCTTCATATACCTAAAAACCCATGGAAAGCCGAGCCCCGAAATAATTCTAGCCAAAAAGGAGCTAACGCCAGCAAAGATTTACGATTTGTTGCCGAAGACAAACTGCAAAATGTGCGGAGAGCAAAGCTGCTTCGCTTTTGCAGCCAAACTTTTAAATGGAGAAAAAACTTTGCAGAATTGCTCACCACTAAACTCTAGGGAATATAGCACCCTCAAGTTTCAGATAGAGAAGCTGATAAGCCCGATTAGGCTGAAGTAGTCTTAGCCCTTAACGTTTTCAAAACATATTTAAATATTTTGTTACGTAGTCAACACGGGATTCAGAATAATGTCCAAACAAAAAATTAATGAAAGGCTCATGCGGCTAGTCGTTTCTGGACTTTGTCCCCGCGAGGACCCATTAAAATATGAGAAAGAATTAAAGAAGCTTGCCGATACTGTCGCAAGCATAGACGAAGCCGAAAGGCAATGCAAGGTTTTTAAGGCTTTGGCGGACACGAGTAGGCTTAGAATTCTAAAACTTTTAGAAGTGAGGGAAATGTGTGTTTGCGAAATTATGATTGCCCTTGGATTGACGCAGCCAACGGCTTCGCATCACCTTGGAATACTGGAAAGCGCCGGGCTAATAAAGGGGAGAAAGGAAGGGAAATGGGTCTTCTATAGAGTTGCAAAACCAGAATTAAAGCAAATTCTACAAAAAATAGATGCAGGGCAAGCGCCTAAATCGTCCAGTATGAGCATATGAGTAGGTCTTCGCGTTTAAACTGTTCTTTCAAGAATTTTACGACGTCTTCCTCCTCCAAGTAATGGTTTCCTTTGACGTCTTTCCGAAGCGGAATACCTGTTTCTTTAAGCTTTTCCTCGCCCCTTGGAGAGTCTATCAAAATGTAGTAGGCTGGTCCAGATGGTAGTATAAGCCTCAAATTGGTTAGTTCTCTTTTTGGCGATAAGCCGTTTTGTTCTATGTTGTAGACTATTGCTTTCGGTTTTAGGCTTTCGGCTAAACGCTTAAACTCAGCCCAACTCCTAATCTTGACCACGCCCTCGGCGGAACCCTCTTTCTGTTGCATGTCCACCTTCATCCAATAATTCTGCTTTCATATTTTAAGGCATTGCAAGTCCTTTACGGGAAGAGTTCGATTTCTTTCTTGGCACCGCATCTGACACAGACAAGTCTAACGTGAGACTTATTTTCTGTTAAGCCTTCAGCCCTCCATTCATGGTCACATTCAGCCTTACTTTCTTTTGTTTCATTCATAGCGATCCCCCAGCTTAACTTCATATTCAAGAATTTAAATTTATTGTTCTAAAAAAGATTTATGCCGTTAAAATGTGGAAAAAGCGTCGCCAAACAAATTTGAATGACTACAGCTTTTTGTAGACTATGTCTTTTTCTCTTACACGTTGTGCCACTTTTAAGCCTATGCTTTGTCCAGCTTCAGCCCTCTGTACATTCTTATGCTCAATCTGCATAGACTCAACAACCTGTTCAAAGTCTGTTGTCGGTCCCTTGATGACTATGCGATCTCCAACAGCTAACGGTGCTTTAAGCTCTACAACAGCCACACTAATTTTCGTGAAATAATGGGTTACGCGTCCAACCTCAACAAGGTTTTCCTCAACCAAACACCTCATCTCCAAAAGGATATACGATTGATGGCAGATAAATAATTTATCAATTTCCGTAAGCTATAGGCTTATTCCTCGTCGAAGTGTTCTGGTGGAATATAATCCATACAAGTTTCTTCTTTGGCTTTTAAGAGGCGCTTCCGCTGCTCATTCAGTATTATGAAGAGCTCTTCCGGTGCGTCTGCAACCTTTTCCTTATAAAACTTTTCAACCCGCTCAATTTTGGCAAGGTTTTCTGGCACGCGAATAGTGAACTGCCTCTTGTAGTCTTCCCTGCTGTATTCTTTGTTTAAAACCTGTTTGAAAAGCAAGCGTAAATCCTCATATTTTGGAATTAGCCCAGTTGGAGCTATTCTTGCGCCAACATCTTTATGTACACGTAGTTCCATCCACTTAACCCAGACGTGTTTGTCTCTTGGCGAGTTCAAATATTCACCTGTCTTTAGATCTCTTAGGAAGTAGTTCACACCGAATATTATGGGCTGCTTTTTTAGTTTTCTCCCAAAGTTTAGGTTGTTCCTTATGTTTTGACCCATAGGGATAGAGATGAAGTCTTGTATACTCATCATGTTTATTTCTGGTATGCCCTCTTTCCCAACTATGGCGAAGGTTGTTTCTGTTTCTAGGGCTGCCCCATAACAGATTATTCCATGCTCCCAGTTGAAGCTCTGTTGAACGGGCACATAGGCTTTGGAGTCGCGTCCCCCATACATTATCCCGCCGAGCTCAACCCCCAGAGGGTTGTCTAATTCAGGATCACAATTTTCTAAAACCCTTAAAGACACCGTGTAACGGGCGTTTTTATGAGCTGGTGGTATAAGTTCACCATTCTCGTCTGTTTTGCCTTCCCACCAATAACCAGTGTAATTCACTCCATCTTTTGGCAATTCGCAGCCCATGCCAAGCCAGTAGGGCTTTCCATCCTTAACCAGAACGTTTGAAAAAATAACTTCGCCGGGGCTTGTGAGCACCTTATATAAGACTGGATCATCCTCTGGGTTTATGCCTTGAAGAATGCCGAAAATTCCGCATTCGGCATTTGCGGCCCTAGCCACAGAGTTAATGTTGCGGATATAGGCAATATCGTCGCCAAGTATGGTCTCTCCGGGAAGCATGGCGGTTGCAGTTTTACCACATGCGCTTGGAAACGCGCCGGCAAAGTATGTTTTCCTACCTCCTGGCCCATTCACCCCCATAATCATCATGTGCTCTGCAAGCCAGCCCTCCTGATTCGCTTTTCTTATGGCAAGGCGGAAAGCCAACTTTTTAAAGCCTACAGAGTTCCCTGCGTATTGGGTGTTGACGCTATAGATTATATCTTCAGTGTAGTCTATGTAGACCCTCTTCTTTTCATGGTCTACACTTACCATGTTCTCATCAAGTCTTCCACTGGAATGCAGCACCCTAAGAAAGTGGATGTCGGGATGGGCATTAGTGAAGGCCTCGTAGCCTGGTCTAAAGAGAAGGTATTCTGAATGGGCTACATACCAAGAGTCTGTGCACTGCACGCCCAGAATTGCAAAAATGGAGTTGGGCGGCCCAAGGCACACAAAACGGACAATCATTGTGCGCCCTTTCATAGAATCTTTGAGCAGACCCTTCACTTCAGCCAGTCCTTCATCCCTATCAATTTGGTTTAACGCCTTGCTTAGGTAGTCTCCCTTAGGCACAAGATACTTGGTGGCCTCGCGGTCCCTCCCCTGATCGTAGGGCCCGTCAAAATGAACTGTATGTCCAGGCGTCGCAAGGGGTTTCTCTTCGCCTGTTTCTATTGCCATTCGCCTAATGTAAGCTATATCCCCAAAAGAATCATCAGAGACAAAAATCCTTTCAGGATTGCATAGCTCTGCGGATTCAACAATAAAATGATGAACTCTTGGAACTTTTATGGCGCAGAGCTTGGCGTAATCCCTATCGCTCAATTTTGAACGTATAGCTTGGAGGTATCTGCTTACTTCGTCGATGATCTGCTTCATCTCAGATTCCTTAACGCATTAAACAGAGACGTATATAAATTTTCAGCTAAACTAATAGTAAGGAAGGCAAAAAATAAACAATTTCTTTTAATTTTTCAGTAAAAATTACAAGATTTAATCCGAAAGTATTCCTTCGAGATACGTTGAGGTAGCATCATAAATTTTAGTGTGAATAACTTTGCCTAACATGTCCTTGGTGCTTTTCACCACTATTGGCTTGTAGGCAAAGTTTCTGCCTATCCATGAACCAGCAACCTTCCCAACTTCGTCTATTAGGATTTCGCCTTCCCAGCCAACCCATTCACGATTCTTCTCCAAGGCAATTTTAGAGGTTAAGCTGCTCAATACAGCGCTCCTCCGCTTTATCTCTGAAAACGGAACAACAACATCGCGCATGGTTGCGGCTGGCGTTCCCGGCCTAGCAAAAAACTTTGATATGTTGACAATGTCTGGCTTAACTTCCTCTATCAACTGCATGGTTCTATCAAAGGCTTTTTCATCCTCACCTGGAAAGCCGCAAATAATGTCTGTTGCTATAGTTATTTTTGGAAAAACCGCTCTAAAGGCATCCACAATCCTTTTGAAGTCAGATACCTTATAGAGGCGGCGCATTTTTTCCAGAATATAGTCGTCTCCACTTTGGACTGGCAAATGGACAAACTTAAAGACCTTCTCATTTTTATAAGTTTCAATGAGGTTTTCTAGAATGTCCATTGCCATGTTTGGAGTCATCATTCCAACCCGCACTTTGAAGTCTCCCTCGACATCACATACCGCCTCAATAAGTTCAGCCAAGTTTGTGCCCATGTCCCTTCCGTAACAGGCGGTATCTTGCGAAGCTAGCCAAAACTCTCGCACTCCCTCATTCAAGTCGGCTTTAACCCTATCCAAAATTTCTTTTATACTGTAGCTTCTTAGGCGCCCTCTGGCGAAGACAACACAGCAATAGGCGCATGAACCCAAACAGCCGTAGTTTATGGGGATTATGCCTACAACAGGGTTTATGCGGACCCTTGGAAGGTTTAAGTTGGGCTTAGCCTTATCCGCGTTTTCCAACGCCACAATTCTCTTACCCCTCAAAACATCATTAACTATCTCAATTATTTTGTCGCCTAACGCCGGACCGGCAACACCGTCGAAATGCACTTCGCGGCATAATCTATCAAAATTGATTAAGGGTAGACAGCCAACAACAAGAAGCTTCTTCCCCCTAGGCACCCTCTTTAATAAGTCGATCATTCGGTTTTCTGTTGGACCCTTAACCGCACAAGTGTTGTAAACGACTATTTCAGCATCAGCCAAGTTGTCAACAAGTTTGAACCCGGCCCTCGCTAGGCAACCAGCCATGACCTCACCGTCGGCTAAATTTGTTGAACAACCGAAGCTTTTAAGGAACACTTTGGCAGATTCCATGGCAATACGTAAAATGCTTCAATAAGAAATAAAAACCTAGAGGTTCGCCTAGACGCGAATTTACAAGTTTCTGAAACGCATAAAGCATAAATCTTATAAGAAAAAGAACCAACATATTTAAAACATATTTAAAACGTATTATGTAAAAGTATAGCCTCAAAACGCGTTTCTCTCGACTTACCGGAGGGGGAATTGAAATGAAGTTGATCACACTTTACCTTCCCGAACCGTATATTGAGGCGTTAGACCAGCTTGTAAATGAGAGGTTTTATCCAAACAGGGCTGAGGCAATACGTGTAGCTATTCGCGATTTGATAAACAATGAGGTTTGGCGTAGGAAGAGGGTTGGTTAGATGCAGTCGACCGGCCAGCAGCAGACCTTCAAATATTCATGGCAGAACACCTTTCCAGAGGAGATTCGTCCTCCAAGCTTTTGCCGGATGCTGGTTCTCGGCGTCGGTGGGGCTGGAAACAATACTGTTACAAGGCTTATGGAGATGGGCATTGCTGGAGCTGAATGCATAGCCATAAACACAGACGCCCTCCATCTAAACATTTCAAAGGCTCACAGAAAAATTTTGATAGGCGAAAAACTCACCAAGGGCCTTGGGGTTGGCGGAGATCCACAACTTGGAAGGGCTGCCATTGAAGAGTCGAGGAAAAGAATTGAAGATCTGCTTGACGGTGCTGACATAGTCTTTATAACTGCTGGTTTGGGAGGTGGAACCGGAACCGGTGCAGCGCCAGTTATAGCCGAAATAGCCAAGAAAAAGGGCGCCTTAACAGTCGGTGTTGTAACAACGCCCTTCCGAATTGAGAAAGGGCGCATAGAATATGCGGCTCAAGCTTTAACTGAAATGCGGAGACATTGCGACACAGTTGTCGTGATCGACAATAATAAGCTAATTCATCTAGCTCCAAACATGCCCATAAATGAGGCTTTTAAGATTGCAGACCAAGTTTTGGCAAACATGATTAAGGGCATCGTGGAAACCATTTCAGCCCCAAGCCTAATAAACTTGGATTTCGCCGATTTCAAAACCATAGTTAAGCGGGGTGGCTTAGCCGTCATAGGAGTTGGCGAATCGGACGCGCCGAACCGCGCTGAAGAGGCTGTTCGAAACGCCTTGAGAAACCCGCTTTTAGACGTGGACTATGCAGGCGCAAAGGGCGCCCTAATTCATGTTTCAGGAGACGCCCAAATGACAATCGAGGAGGCAAACCGTGTTGGAGAAATAATTACAGAAATGATGGATGACGATGCGCTGGTCATATGGGGAGCAAGAGTTAATCCCGAAATGGACGGAAAGCTGAAGGTAACCCTCGTGCTGACCGGGGTGAATTCGCCACAAATCCCAAGTCCGCTTAAGATAATAGCCCCAAAACTCTATAACATGGAACCATACGCCGAACCCGAAAAACCCCTAGGCATAAAACTGGATCTGTATCAGATGGAGCAAGACTATTCTTAAGGCTCCCTTCAAACCTCCCTTTTTAAAATAAAATTTTCCCTGCAAAATTTCAAGCTTTTGGCTTTTATTTGGCAAATGGTTTATGTAGGAAAACCTCTAGCATTCACAATAGTTGAGCGTAAGAAGGTTAAGTGTGAAATGCCGCTAGGTGTAGGGCTTATTGGATGCGGTGCCATTGGGACT
>JAWAZO010000038.1:0-10409 GCA_038817565.1 Bathyarchaeia archaeon | reverse complement strand
TATCTGGGGCGGGTCAACAGTTAAATCCAAAACTGTGGATTCAACGCCAATCCTAGTTGGGCCAGCATCTAAAATGGCATCTATTCTTCCATTAAGATCTTCGAGAACATGCTCAGCTGTTGTTGGACTTGGCCTCCCAGCGAGATTTGCGCTTGGAGCAGCTATGGGGCATCCGCTTTCTCTGATTAGGGCTAATGCCACGTTATGTTTCGGCATCCTAACTGCTATAGTGTCTAAACCACACACGGTCACGTCTGGAACAACATTAGAACGCCTAAAAACCAGCGTTAAGGGACCGGGCCAAAAATTCTTCATTAATATTTCAGCTTTGGCTGGAACCTCTCTTACAAGCTTACAGACATCTTCGAATTTTCCAACATGAACTATTGGTGGGTTATCCAGCGGACGTCTTTTGGCCTTGAAAAGTGCTAGAACAGCCTTAGCATTTAGTGCGTCGGCTCCTAAGCCATAAACGGTTTCTGTTGGAAAGGCTACCAGGCCGCCATTTCTGATAATTTCGGCTGCCTCGCTTATGATTTCGGCCTCTGGGTTTTCAGGGTTAACCTTGAACACCAAAGTCTTTTTCATAGTTTTCAGCCGTTTCGCCGCCTTATCAAGTAGTCTAAAACTTATTTAAACACATTTGAAGGGAAGGGGGAGGATTTGGAAAAATAGATGGGTGAATGTTTCATGTAGTTTTAGCTTCTGTTTTTGGAATTCTCGTTTTCCTGAAGCCGTAAACTATGACACCAATGCCTATCAGTGTCCAGCCAAGTCCAAAGAAAATCCATCCGTAAGAGTTGTTTAGTGCGGCGTTTGCCTGTATAAGTTGCGCTTCTGCTTGTTTTAGCTCTGCTTCAGCCTGCTTTATTGTGGCGTTTGCCAAAGAGTTGTAGTATTCTGTCATAGCATTATAGTAATTTAACATTGCATCTTCAAATTCTGTTCCTCTCTCTTCTCCTACCACAAGGGCCTCGTTCATGTATGTTTCAGCATATGCAAAATGTGTTCTTGCATCCTTAAAAGCTCCATTGGTGTAATACTGCCTTCCAAGGTTGTATTCTATTAGAGCCTTAGCCAGAAGAATTCTGGCTTCGGTGGAGTTAAGTGGCATGGAGGTTATGCCCCCAATAATGTTCTTTAGTTTGTTGTAAAGCTTGAAACATTCAAAATGCGCCTCTGACATGACAGCGAAGTTGCTTCCGGACCATGACCAGTCTGTTCGTCGAACGTCCTCGCCTTCAACTATATATTCTACATAAACAGTGTATGTGTGCACCCATGCTTCGGGAGCAATGGCAATTGAAGGCGTAGTGTTCCAAACGCTGAAAACCTTCACTTCCAGCGGGTTCATATGGACAGGGGGATTGAAGGTGCAGTTATACCATCCACCCCAATCAAAGTAAATCTTTATTGCTGTGACGTTTATTGGCAAATATATTCGTGGCGGCGGTGGGGGAGTTAAATAGTCATTTAGCACACTTATCGATATATTCCAAGGTGTTCCCTCTTTGTAAGCGACAACCGTTCGTCCATAGTATAGATCTTCACCTATCGTAGGGTTAGTCCAAGCGAAGTGTTCAATACTCGCCGTTGTAAGGTTGGTCTTTACCAATAATGTCGATGAAAGCATCATTATTAGTATTAACAAAATTTTTCTGCTCATTTATTATCCCGATGCTCCTTATTCTGATTCAGAATATTTTAAACTTGCGTTTTAAATAACGTGCTAATAAACACAAGGAAATAAAAGCCTAAAGTTATACTACGTAATAGTCTATGACCTTTTTCATGCTTTTTGGCGCGGCTTGCCTCATGGCTAGTTGTTTGAGGATTTTTATCATTTGGGGTTGGAAGCGGGCAATATCAGTCAGTGTTACAAGCCCAACGAGGCGTTTTCCATCAACCACTGGTAACTTCTTAATCTTCATCTGAAACATCAGTTTTACCGCTTCCTCCAGTTCCATGTTTGGCTCCACAACAACCAATGGGCTTGACATAACATCTTTAACCTTTGTTTTGTTAACGTCTCTTGCTTCAGCTACAACCCTTTTTAAAAGGTCTCTTTCAGTTATTATGCCGACGGCCTTTCCCTTCCGGACGGCTATTAGACAGCCTATCTCAAACTTGTTCATTATTTCTGCTGCCTCTCTTACAGTTGATTCTTCGTCTATGGTTATAACTTCCCTAACCATGACATCTCCAACCTTAAGAGATAAAGGGCTTTCTGCTTTTCCTGCTTCTTCCCCGTTTTCCAATTTTTCACCAAGCTTCCTATAAGGAAACCCAAATATATAATTTGACGCGTTGCAAACAGACACTTCAGTGTCCAAGCAGTTTCCGAGCCAACTCTTCTACACGCTTGCTGGCTGGTATCCGCGCCTTTTCAAACTTCTCCTTGGGCTTTGTTAATGGTCTAGTGGCATCCAAACCCATTTTTGAAGTTAAACCAGTTTCTTGGTTTGCCGACGAGTCCAGTGTTGAACCTCTCACATTCTCTATTATGAGTAGATCTTCCGCTGCTTGGAAGCGGGTAGCAATAGCCCATTCAACATCCGTCATGTCAAAAACATCTATGTCGGAGTCCACAACAACAGCGTGTTTTAGGCTTGGATGAGCGGCAAAAGCAGCTAACAAGGCATTTTTTCCGTCACCGTCAAGCTGTTTTTCAATGGATATTATTGCGTGGAGCCATCCGCCACCGCCAACTGAAAGGTTTACAGCCTTAACCCTCGGCACAACTTTTGAAACAGCCTCATAAATTGATGCCTCATGGGGAAGCCCCATTAAAAGTCTATGTTCAGCCCCTGATGGCAAAAGCGCTTGATAAATGTAGTCTTTGCGGTGCATTATGTTGACAATTTCAACAACGGGCTGTTGACGTTCAATGTCATATGTTCCGGTAATGTCCACAAACGGCCCTTCAGGCGCTTCCTTTGAGGCGGAAATTCTTCCTTCTAACACGAGTTCTGCATCCGCAGGTGCATATGCATCCACATACTTGCATTTCACCAGCTCAAGTTTTCCTCCCAACAGCGTGTTTGCAACTTCAAACTCGTTTACTCCGAAGGGCACTGGTGAGGAAGCCGCCAACATGACCGCCGGGTGAACGCCAATAGAAATCGCCACGTCTAAGTCGACTTCTGCCTCTTTAGCCATCTGCCACAATTTATAGAGGTGTCTCGGAACTAGACGTATTGCCAAATGCTTCTCGTCTAAAAGTTGTAGACGATGGATAGAAACATTTTCGACGGTTCCATCAAGACTTTTCGCGTGAACAACAGCCGAAGTTATGTACGGACCAGCATCCCGCTCGAAATGTGTTAAAATTGGAATTCTCAGCAAGTCTGGTTCTTCAACAACCTCTTTTACAGCACCGTCCTCAACGATTTTTGGCTTCTGAGGATTGCGCCAAGCTTCCAAAAGCCTCGAATAAAGCCCCTCCGGTTGAACGCCTAAGGCTTTACAAATGCGCTTCCTAGTTCCACAAACGTTCGCCACAATGTTGGTTTTAGTACCCTCAACGTTATCAAACATGAGAATTGGGCCGTCAGCGTCGAAGGCTTTAATGAGGTAGGAGATTTCAAAATTTATGGAAACTTCCTCTTTTATATGCAGTATTTCACCTTCCTCCTCCATCCGCGACAGAAAACTTCGCAAACTCATGTTAGGCTCCCCTCTCGGCTTTCCAAACCCTCAATTTTTGGCTCTGTCAATGTGACTCTTTCGATAAGCCGTTTAAAGATAGCTTGCGCTTGCATCTCATCTATTTTCTCCAAGTAGACTGAAACTATGGCTATTTTGCCCTTTTTCGCAGCCAAATATTCGGCGAACATGCGGGCTGAAATAACATTCCTATCGCCAAGAATAACGGACGACGATGGCAGCCCCGGAGTGTCTGGGGGTTTCGGTATGGCTATGGCTAGTGTTCCAAGCCTATCCTCATTCTCGCTTAAAAGTATCAAGCAGGAATTCTTTGTTTCAAGGTAAACGGCGAGAAAATGAACGTTCTGTTCAACTAACTCATCTTTAATAACCCTAGCTCGTTCCATTTTGGATTCTCCAACGTATTTATAGCTTTACGCATTCACTATTTATGACTTTCAAATAGGAAGACCGAAATGGACAAGAAAAGAGCAGAAGAAATCCTACAAATCCTTCGGGAAAATTTTACTTTGCCAAGATGGGTCTCGGCGGATCACAACCCGTTTGAAACCTTAGTCATAACTATAATTTCCCAGAACACTTCCGACAGAAACACTGAAAAAGCCTTCGAAAAACTTTCTAAAGCTTTTGCAATAACCCCAGAAGTTTTGGCAAAAGCTGAAACAAGCGAAATTGAGGAATGCCTTAAAGTTGCCGGGCTTTATCGAAACAAGGCGAGAATAATAAAGCAAGTTTCAAAGATAATCATTAAAAAATTTAACGGAAAACTCGAGACAATTTTGGCTTTGCCCTTCGAGAAAGCAAGAGAAACGCTTCTACAGCTCCCAGGTGTCGGCCCAAAAACAGCTGACGTCCTATTGCTTTTCTCGGCGAATAAACCAACAATACCTGTGGACACTCATGTGAACCGCGTTTCTAAAAAGCTTGGACTTGCACCTGCTGACGGAGATTATGAAAGTGTCCGCGAATCTCTCCAAAAGTTATACAAGCCAGAAGACTATTTAGAGGTTCACATACTTCTAATTTTGTTGGGAAGAAAATACTGCAAAGCCAGAAAACCCCTCTGCAAACCATGCCCGGTTAAAATGCTTTGTCCATCAAAAACTGAATAGGTTAGGGGAGTTTGAAACTCTCCTCAATTATCGGAGGTGCGACCTCTTTCAGATTTTCATCTAACTTCACTTTTCCAAAGATGACTGTTGATATGCCGCTGGAAACTGGTGTGAAGATTTTTACAACTTTTCTTCTATAGTCGATTTCCCTTAAAACACCTATTCCCAGAAATTTTTTCTCGTCGTTGTATAGGGCTAGGAGCAGACCTTTCTCGTCATTCTTGAACACGACCACGATCCTCTTGCCGAGGACTTCTTCTGTTCTTTTAATGTTTTCGGGGTTTATCCATCGGTTTCTGCCGATAACCACATAGACTTTGTCTTTCAGCTCAACCATATATAATGGTTTCATTCCTAACAAGTCGCAAATTTCCCCTTCCCGTCTCTTGTCAAAAAAATTCTTGCCTGGAACTAGAATTTCTTCGCTTTCAATTTTAAGCCAGCTTAATGGTATAGATTGAACCTTTGAATTTTTTAGGTATTTTATGTATCCTAGTTCTCGGAGGCTTCTGCGTTTGTCTCTGCTTCTCTGCTTTATGGTTTGAGGCGGATCAATAACAACTGTTCGGAAGCTTTTAACAGCCTCCAGAAGGAGTTTCAGCTTTTCATCTTGCTGTATGCAGTAGATTATGCTTGGTTCAATTTTTTCTATGAGTTGAACTTTATAGTTTACCGCGTCCTCGCCCTCCACCCAACCATCAGTATTTACGATAACAAAATCAGGGTTGTGGCTTAAGATTTCACTTTTAAGTAGCGCCATTCCCCGAATTACCTTTTCCACAGCTTTGCTAGGCGATGTTACACCCACAAAGAAAGCGTTTTTCGCTTCTAAGTTGAAAAGGTCTGTAACGTGCCGTGACACGAGGGTATATGCCAACGTACATGGAGGACCAATATCTGACTGTCCCAAATCGCCGTCTAGAATAGCTACTTTATGTTTTTCGTTCAAAAGTTTATTCACTAGGTAGGTGCAGAAACTCGTCTTCCCAGAATCCACAGTTCCCAGCACGAGGGCTATAGCGGGTTTTGTCTGAATGGTTGACAGTTCCTCGTAGGCTTTATCCCATGAAGACGGAATGGTGTTTCCATCAACCTCCTCCACGTTTGCATTCTCGCCAAGTGCAACATTAAAGGTTGCTGGTTCCTTCACGAAAAAGGGCATTCTTTTCCCGTCTCTTATTACAACTTTTTCCATATTACGGAGTGTGTAGCCGAAAACTTCAGCTTTGCCGGAGACCAGCGTGACAGACGCTGGTCCATCCACAAGCAAGGTTTTTCCATTTGCAACATTTATGTCCATTATTTTTCTCTCCTAACGTATACTTGTCCATTTCTTCTAGCAATTTTTATGGCTGAAACTATATCTCTTAAACCTCTCCTATGCTTTGATTCACTTATATGACGGTCTGTTCCAGCCTCGCTAACGCTTTCCAGCACTATGTTTGGTGGAAGTTTCCTATCAAGGGCTCTTAAAAGTCTCTCCTTATATTCTGGTATGCCATCACCAACTTTAACAGCAATCATAGACGCCTTAACGTCTTTAAGGCTGTTTATTATGTCCTCTATTTCATCCAATGTTTCATTTATGCCAAAACAGTTTCCAGTCCTAATAACCTTTCCATCAGCCAAAACTGCCAAGCCCAAAACCTCGCCCGGGTCAACGCCTATAACTATTTGTTCGTAAGAGTCTTTCCCCTCAATGTGTTGTATTGTCTGGTTCACCAAAGCTTGCAAGTCCATCCCATCTTTAAAAATTAGGACGTTCTCGTGATTTATGAGGGGGCGTTCCCTTTCAGTTGTTATTACAACTTTTATCTCTAATGGTATGGGCTCGTGGGGTGTCAGGCTTATGAAGGGCACGTTAGCTTTCTTCAATTCATTAACTATTAGGTAGTAGGCTTTCCCCGAAACTGTTGCCACCGCCACCTTCGCTTTCATACAACCTTCCTAGTTTAGCCCTTTTCAACAACAAATTATTATTTCGAACCTTATATCTATTGATGTGCATGCCATTGCTACAAAAGATACCGACAAACTGTAGAACGCTTGACGAAACCCTTGAAGGGGGCTTCCCCGTAGGAGAGGTCAGCCTAATATATGGAGAGGCAGAGACGGGAAAAACAACTTTGGCAATGCAATGTGCGGTAAATTGTGCAAGGCAAGGGTTTAAAACATTCTTTGTAGACTGTGATGGCACATTCTCCGCTAGAAGACTTTCACAGATTGCAATTGAAGACGCCGAAAAAGTGGCAGAGCTAATAATACTTGCAAGGCCTAAAAGCTTTAAGGAACAAACTTTTGTCATAGACCAGCTAGCTAACTACATAGCCAGAGGCTTTGGACTTGTCGTCGTAGATACCGCAACTTTCCTATACCGCATGGAGGTGGCGGAAAACCCAGATAGAACATTTGAGCTTAACCGTGAATTAAATAGGCAGATGGCTTTGCTGGCGCAAAATGCAAAAACCCAGAAGGTGGCGGTCCTCGTTTTAAGCCAAGTTAGAAGCGCTTTTGATGAAGCTTACGTGGATGTTGAGCCAGTCGCCACAAGAGTGCTTAAGTTTTGGGCAAACACAATAATCGCGATGAAGCCAACGGAAAATCCGAAAGTCGTTAGGATAATCATAGAGAAAAAGGCAAAAGCAGCTAAACCATTCTCGTGTCACGTAGAAATAAGCGAAAAGGGGCTGTGTGAGCTTCCACAAAGCTATGAAGGTTAAAAGATGAACACGATATTAGAGCTTGTTGTTGAAGCCGTAAAACTCATATTTCCAGCCTACTGCGCAAACGCCATGCCGGTGCTTGCCGGTGGAGGCTTACCTCTAGACCTTGGAAGAAAATTCTTCGATGGAAAACCAATTTTTGGGAAGAACAAAACCTTTAGGGGCTTTTTCTCCGGGCTGATTATTGGAACAATAGCCGGCTTTGCGGAAGCAGCAGTTTTCCAAGAATACAAAAGCATAGGTCATTTTGGCTTCTTATTGTCTTTAGGCGCTTTACTCGGCGATTTGGCTGGAGCCTTCATAAAAAGGAGATTGGGAATACCGCCAGGCGGACTTTTGCCCATAGTTGATCAAGTGGACTTTGTGGCTGGGGCTCTGATATTCGCCATACCTTTACAAGTTTTATCCCTTGAGCTTACATTGGCAATACTTATTATAACGCCTCCACTGCACATGGCAACAAACTTTGCAGCCTATAAACTTGGATTAAAAAGCAGCCCATGGTGAAGGAAGGCTATACACCCTTCCAGTAATGCAGTATAGCCTCCAATGAAACGTATGCCACCATCAATAGGATTAAGCCAATTATAAACGTTAAATAGGCTTGTCTCGGCTTGTAGGCATATTTTGTGCTTTGGTAAATGAACATGGCGCCGGCAACTCCCATTGAAAACAGAATCATTGCGATGAGACTGTCTGAAACCCACTGCTCAGACAACTGCGGGTAAACGAAGAGGAAACGTCCACCATAATAGACTGCTGGGAGAGGCTTTACGATAATTAGGTGTAGTCCGCCCCCGTAAAGGAAAACGGCAACAGCCATGGCGACTACCGCAATGGCGAAAGGTGAGGGCTTAGCCGACGATATTCTTGTGTAGAGCTTCTGCAGGGAATAGGACAATGAAACCGCTGTTTTTTTGGCTTTACGTGCCACTTTTTCCCTCTCCAATTTTTATTAAATGCTCTGCTACTTCTTTAGCCCACTCGCCGGTAAATGGATTCTTAACAATCTCACTTAAATACTCTTTCCAAGAAACCTCTAAGGCTTTCTTCCAAACCTCATACTTCTTCAAAATACTCTGATAAGCTCTAGCGTGCAGCTCGCAATATCCGTTTTCAACAGCTTCCCTATTACATATTGCGCATTTCAAAGTTTTTCCTCTCCTCTTTTAATGGGCATTTAGGATTAAAACATAGGTTCCATGGGCGTCTACCCTTAATACGAACCTGGACAGTTGGCCAACCGCATCCGCGGCAGTTTCTCCCAAGGGGGCGGGCGGTTCCCCTTTGTGGAAGTGGAAAAGCGGCGTTACACTGTTTTTTGAAAAAGTTTGTGCATCCAATGAAACGCTTCCCAGTTTTCCTTGAATAAAGTATCATGAGCATGCCGGTCCCACAGAGGGGACATGATCCCACAATTCTTTCCTGAAGCCTCGCCCTTTTTACCGCATTGCTCAACTGTTCACCTATGGTTTTCTCTTTAGCTTTAAGCCTCTCAACAACAGGCTTTAAAATTTCAATAGCGTCTAAAAGGACGTTTTCGCGTTTCTCTTGATTGGCTTGAATTTTATCCATTCTCTCTTCAAGCTTTCTCGTTAGTCCTATTGAAACGATTGGTGGACAGTGCCTTTTAAGAACATCAAGGACCTCAAAGCCTAAATCCGTCACAACCATTCTCTCGTCTCGGACATATTTTCGGTCATACAAAGTTTGTATGATATCTGCACGGGTTGCTTTAGTCCCTATGCCAGCCTCCTCCATTTTCTTGAGTAAACTGCCAGGATTGTACCGTGGAGGTGGTTTCGTGAACTTGTCTTCCAAAATAATCCTTCTAACTCTAAGTTTTTGCCCCTCTTTCAGTGGTGGCAGTAGAACCTCCTCAGACCTTATGTACGGCTCGTAGAAACGTAGCCAGCCATCCTTCAATGTTTGCCTTCCCCTCAAGAGGAACCTTTGCCCATCAACATTAATGCAGACTTTTAGGCTTTGTCTTATGGCTGGATCTCCAAAAACAGCCATAAACCTCCTAACAACGAGGTCCCAGATTCGCCTTTCAGGCTCTTCAAGCACCCTTTCCGGAAGGTTTCCCGTTGGATATATGGCTGGATGTGCTGGATCCTCTTTTTTCCCTTCGTTTGGTTTAAGTTCCTTTTTGGCTAAGAGCTCGGCTGCAAGCTTTCTGTATTCGGAGACTCCGCTTAGGCTTTTGAGTATCGCCTCATAATTTATTGCTGGTGGAAGTTTTTGGCTGCTTGTCCTAGGATATGATATTAAGGCGTCCAAGTATAGGCGTTGGGCAATGTCTAGGGTCCGTCTAGGTGTATACCCAAATAGGCTGTAGGCTTCGCTTTGCAGTGCTCCAATATCGAAGGGTGTTGGAGGCGTCTGCTGGAACTGTTTAACCTCGATGTCTTCAACTACGCCGTCTTTCCCTTTACAAGCGTCCATTATGGCGCCGGCCTCTTTCTTGGTCTCAATTATGTCCTTTTCATACTCAGCTTCGAAAACTTGTCCATCAATTTCAATTTCAGCCCTAATCTGCCAGTAAGGCGTTGGCACAAAACTTCTTATCGCCTTTTCTCTTGCAACAAGAAATCTTAGGGTTGGACCTTGCACCCTTCCAGTGCTAAGCGTGGCATATTTTCCGCTCCAGTCTTTTGCGGCAATTGTTAACGCTCTTGAAAGGTTGACGCCGTAAAGCCAGTCAACTTCATGTCTTGTCCTTCCAGCCTCTATAAGGGCGAAGTCCAGTTTTGGCAGTAGTTCCGCATAGGATTTTTCCAGCTCCTCCTTTGTTAATGTGGAGTACTTCATTCTTTTTGCAACGCTTTCCTTGTTGCCACACGCATATTTTAGAATGCAATAGCCGATTATGCTTCCCTCAATGTCGTAGTCGCATGCATCAATG
>JAWAZO010000037.1:0-11279 GCA_038817565.1 Bathyarchaeia archaeon | reverse complement strand
AAACTGCCTCTTTCTCCAATTTGTAGCAGACTAGCGGTGTTTTGCCCCTCTATGGCCATGTAAAGAGCGCTTAAGGCTTCCTCTGGATCGCTTTTCCCAAATAGAAGCTCTTCGAACAAGTGTGGTATAACTTCCGAGTCTATAAGCTCAGCCCTTTCAGACTCGAAAAGGTGTTGTTTGCCAAGTCTTTCCTTAATAGTCTTATAATTTGTCACGCTTCCATTGTGGGCTAAAACCACCGTTAAGCCAGAAAAACACCTTGCAACACATGGTTGGGCTGTTTCTTTAAAGTGGGCTGTCCCCATAAACCATGGGCTTGGTAACCGCACATGCCCAATCAAAACCGCTGCTGCGTCAAATTTGCATGTTTTAGCCAAGTGTTCTACTGGCGAACCCATCGACCTTTCCAACTTTCTCAAGCAAGACCGTTCCAGAGCTTGTGAGGATAGCTATCCCGGCGCCATAACCTCCAACTGGTTTTGGCTCGTTTGGGTATTGATGTTTTTCAAGTTTCTGAAGAACCTTTAAAGCGTATGTGGCTTCTATTGGCTTTTTCAATATGTAGCCAAATATGCCGCACATATTTGTATCCACCATGCCTAAACTATGTATTTCTGGTCCGTCTTCTCGAAGTCCTTAACTATTTCCATGACCCGTTTGGTGTGGAAAGCCTTGTCTAAGGGTATACTCTTCAGTAAAGTCCATGGGTTGCTTTTCGCTATAGCTGTAGCTATATGCTCCTCACCGAAGCACTCCCTTGCAATATGGTAGACCAACTGCTTGACCTTTAATTCGGAAATATGGCCCAATGCATGGAGATACTCGTGAAGAAGCAGATTGTATATTAAGGCGTTTACAACCCGCTTCGAATTTGTAGAGGCTTCAACAGCCTTAACAAGGATGCGGTTCAAAATAATGTTGTTTGTTCCAATAGGGTGGTAAGCTCCCAACTGTATAGGCAAGTCGTCAAGGAAAAGCATCATTCCAACCCTCCGCTGGTTTAAGGAAAAGGCCGCAGTGTCCTTAACAACCTCCCAAATCTCACCATAACTTGAGGCGCTATCAAGCCTTAAACGATAATTTTTAATATGATCTCCTTCCAAAGATTTTCCGCCTCCTTCCACGCATACAATGTTTTTGAAAAACATAAATAATTTCGTTAACACTTTGTTATTTTGGACGATGAAGAGATCGAGGTACGCTGAGCTGATGATTGCTTTTTCCGCTCCTGAGTCCAAATAAACGGCATACAATCAACTAACAATTCGCCAAAGGAAAGGTAAAAAGGTGAACGAATTTTTGGAATGGTTATGGTTCTTTTGGTCCTGTAACGTACGCCCACACGCTGACCACTATGAGTGTTAGGAAGGCGCCTGCAAGTCCCGAAAGGATGTATTTTGCGCTGAATATGGCTGGCAGTATCGCCGCAAGCACCGGGACCACATATTCAATTGTTAGTTCAGCTATGACTCCAGCGATGAATCCTAGTATGGCGACAAATAGGAATACCTTTAATCTTTCGCCCATCTTTTCCACCTAGCCTAGAATTGAATTATAAGCCTCTTTTTAGTCTAACTTACATTTTTTTGTCTATTTCTGAGAAAACAGCAAGGAGTTCTTTTCACTGGAAAATTAAAGCTCAAAATAGTTCCAACCGGCACATATAGCTCTACATATATACGTGGATAATGCGGGCATATTAAGAATGTATAAAGATTTGTCAAGCCTCTTAAGCCTCTTCTGGAGGAATCAAGCTTGTCAGAAAAATTTAGTAGAAGATGGGATGAGAGACGCGACGAGCAACCATTAACGGAACGTATCAAAGAAGCTGTTAGGCCGCCAGGTCCGTTGAAGCCTCGGCTTGACATGGCTGTCCGCCGCATAGAACTTCAAATACAGAAGTTAGACCAGGCGAGTGAGAGGTTCAGCCAAAGAGACAAGTCAATATTTGCAAGAATTGTTGACGCCTACACAAAGCATGACATGGCTAGGGCAAATGTCTTCGCAAATGAGTTGGCTGAGATAAGGAAAATGGAAAAGATGATTATGCAAGCTAGGCTTGCCCTTGAACAAATAGTCTTGAGATTACGCACAGTATCAGAGCTTGGAGACGTTGTTTCAACCCTTGGCCCCGCAGTAAGCGTGCTAAGAGCTGTAAAGGCTGGAATGGCTAACATCTTCCCAGAAGCGGAGAGGGAGTTGGGGCAAATAGGCAACCTTTTAAGCGGAATAATAGTTGAGGCTGGACAAAGCACAGGATTATCCATAAACTTTGAAACCGCCAACGAAGACGCCCAGAAAATACTCACAGAGGCCGCCGCTGTAGCTGAACAGAGAATTAAGGAGAAGTTCCCAGAGCTTCCAGCTGGAATTCCACAAGTGCCGCTTCCAGAAAAATCCTCGACGGAAACATCTTAGCAATATAAGGGAGGAATACATATGCCGCAAGACCCCAATCTTTTTTTGTCCCTTGGTAAAGTCGTTAAAGACGAATATGGACGCCCAGTAGGCGAGGTGGCATCCTTAGCCGTAAAGCCCAACGGTGGGGTAGACGCCGTTTACATAAGGCACAGTGATGGGCGCTTCGTTAAGTATCCGGCTGGAACCATAAAGGTTGATGGCTCAGAGGTAATATTTCTTTCAAAAGTTAAGTATGACACTGCAGTTTTCTGCGATCAAATTCCGCTTATATGGCGTAAAGATCAAGCCCTAAGAGAGCTTTTAGAGAAAAAGAAGATTTCGCCTGAAGTTTATGAAGAATTGCACAGGAGTTTTGAAGGCGCCCTAAACCAACTTAAAAGTGAAGCCCAAACGCTGCTTGAAAACATTGATAAGGAGATCGAAAGATGCAACCAGGAAATTAGGGAGCTGAATTATGCGCTTGTCCACTTGGAAGTGGAGCATGAAATAGGCGAGGTGGACGACCAATCTTATCAAGCGGCTTTCGCGACGATTCAAGAATGCCTGAAAAGGGCAAATTTGGAGAAGGCAGACCTTGAAAGCATGAAAAATAAGCTTTCAAACATTCTATTGGGAGAGGCGCCGCCGAAAACCGTTACTGAAGAGCATATTGAAGCCCCAACTCCCCCGTCTCCAAGCCTCCCAGAACCCCCAGTCATAGTTTACGTAAAAGAAGCAGGCGAATCCGGCATTTAAGCTTCTGCGTAGCGGGCGGAGGGAGCTAAAATAAGAAACCCTTTCACCCAAACCCCTCCACCACTACGGGAAGTCATAATCAAGTCTGTGCATAAACTGCGAATCCAACAGCATAGAGTGGTCCAAGCATCTTTGAGGCTTAAGGAAAGGGACAAAAGCCTATTCCAGACTTGTGTGACTGCGCTTAGAGCTAACAACAAGGAAAGAGCAGCTATATGTGCCAACGAGCTTGCAGAAGTTCGAAAGTTAATCAGTTTTCTCCAACAGGTGGAGCTTGCAATTGAAAGGGTTATCCTCCGCCTGGAAACAGTGAAAGAGCTAAGCGACATAGTCATAGACCTGAAACCCGCCTTGAAAACCCTCCAAAGCGTCTCAAAGCAACTATTTGACGTTTTGCCAGAGGTTTCCTCAGAGCTTAGCGAAATCAATGATGTTATAGGAGAAACAATCTATTCTACAAGAATATCAGCAGACGAAGTAGTGATTCCGGTTGATAGAGTAACACCGGCTGGAGAGCAAATTCTCAAGGAGGTTTCAAGCTTCTTGGAGAAGAAATTGGCTGAAAAGCTTCCTGAACCGCCCGCTATGCATGAGGAAATGCCTGTGCCAAAGCTGGAGGCAAAACCGGAGCCAGCCCAAGCCCAGATTAAGCAGATGGTTGCCTTAGCCGCTTCATGCTCCCAGTCTATTGGCGGCGAAACTGTTGAGGCTGAAGGAGGCAGCTCCCAAAACCTCATCTCCTTCAGAAAGGCTGAAATTCAAGAGATTTCGCTCCGTGTTGGAAAGCCCACACTTGAAGACGCCCTCTTAGAATATGTTCGGAAAAGCGGAGGTGAAATAGACTTGACGCGTTGTTCTCGGGAGCTGGGCGCTTCATATGAAGATGTTGAGAGGGCCCTCCAAAGCCTTGGAGCTAAGGGTAAGATAAAGATTGAAGCTAAAAGGTGAACCTTTCATGGAAGCCTCGCAGGAACTTGAAAAGTCCGCTACAAATTATGCGTTGGAGGCCGTCCGCCTTGACAAGCAGGGAGCCAGAGGCATGGCCATAACCATGTACCAGAAGGCCATAGAAACCCTCTTGAAGCTTGTTCAGCTTTATCCCGATTACAGTCTAAACAAGGTTTACATTCAAAGAGCTATAGCCTACCAGGAAAGAATTAAAGTGCTTCAAGGTGCCATTGGCCCGGCAGAACCAAGGGCAGTGGAAGCTAAAGGCGTTGAAGGGGCAAAACTGGGAGAGGAAAAGAAGGCCAGTTATGAAGATTTAATCGTTAAGGAAAAGCCAAACGTGAAATGGGACGAGGTTATTGGACTTGACACTGCAAAGAAAGCAATAAAAGAAGCCATAATCTACCCAGTTCAGAGGCCGGACCTTTTCCCGCTTGGATGGCCTAGAGGTATACTCCTCTTTGGGCCGCCTGGATGTGGCAAAACTTTGTTGGCTGCCGCCGCTGCGACGGAGATTGATGCCGTTTTCATCTCCGTGGATGCTGCCTCCATAATGTCTAAGTGGTTGGGCGAGGCTGAGCAGAATGTTGCTCGCCTTTTTGAGTCGGCAAGAAAATCTGCTTTGGAGGATAAGAAGCCAGCCATTATCTTTATTGACGAATTGGATTCTCTGATGGGGAAGCATTCCAATGAGGTTGGCGGTGAAGTTCGGGTTCGAAACCAGTTCTTGAAGGAGATGGACGGCATAATAGACAAAGGCAAAAACATCCACGTCTATGTTATCGGCGCCACAAATAAGCCTTGGGATCTTGACTGGCCATTTATTAGGCGTTTCCAAAAGCGTATTCTTGTGCCACTTCCAGATCACCATGCCCGTCTAATGATGTTTAAGCATTATACAAGCAATCTGCTTTTAGCTCCAGATGTGGACTTACACGAGTTAGCTAGGCTTTCAGAAGGCTTTTCAGGAAGCGACATAAAGGACGTGTGCCAAGCAGCCCACCTAAAAGTTATTGGGGAATTCTTCGAGTCTGGTCAAGCTGCAAACAAGCTTGCCAAGCCAAGGCCCTTGCGGATGAGCGATTTTAGGCAGATTCTTGAAGAAAGAAAGCCAAGCGTCTCCCTTGACATGCTAGCCTTATACAACCGATGGTTTGAAGCCTTTAAAGCCCTATAGGAGCGCCCAAAAGTGGAGAGGTTTGGGGAATTCACTCCTATTTTTAGATGCTCTCCTTTCTCCCCCTTCTTCCCCCTCGGAATCTCCAAACCCCACAAATAAACATGGGCGCTTCTTAAAAGGATCGCTTCAAACACCTCTTTTTTCCCTTATAATTTTTTCCACAAGCTCCACAAGTTTGGCCTGTTCCCTAAAAACATCAAAGTGTGGAGCTGGCAAGTCTTTCCCCGCTGCTGAGTAGGGTCCTGTGAAGGCTATTATTGGTTTGAAAGCTTTTAGGGCTTCATCAACTTCCCTTTTAGATTTTACTGCCACTATTTTTGGCACTTTTGGATTTCCACCTAAAATTTTTCTGAAGCCCTCAATTAGAATTATGTCACTGTTTTGGCATTTCCCCACTATGGCTTCTAGGGAAAAATTGTTTATGCTGCCCTTTTCTATGGTGGCTATTTCTTTTGGCGATATACTAACAATGGTTTTGGCTCCAGCTTCGGCAAATCTCCATGTATCTTTACCCTTCGTGTCTATTGTGAAGCCCTTTTCCGGAATGTGTTTTACGGCTGCCACTTTGTAGCCTCGGCGGGTTAGCTCCCTAATCAAGGCTTCTATTGTCGTCGTTTTTCCTGATTCTTTGCCTCCTAAGACAGCTATTACTGTGGCTTTGGCTTTCAATTTTGCACCTTCTAGTCTTCCATTTCTTCGCTAAAGATTTTCTTAAAGGTGGCTTTTTCCATGTGAAGTTTTTCCGATAAATTTTTTACCCATTTTATATAGCTTCTAAAAATGTTCTGTAATATTTCTGCCTTTTCCTTGTCTGAAAGCTCCTTTTCTTCAGCCAGGAGGAGTGCAAACCATTTTCCAGCGTCTGAAAGCTTATAGGATTTAATCCATACTATGCGTCCTTCATGCTGTACTTTCTCCATATCCTCTGTTAAAATTCCAAGCTTGGTCAAAACCTTCAAGTTCTCAATTATCGTCTTGTTTGAGTAGGAAAGCTCCCTTACAAGGTCTTTCTGGTAAACCTTGTTTGAAATTCCTGTTTTAAGAAAGAATCTTAAAATGTCAAGGGAAGCCTTGGAGCCGAAAATTGCGCTTAATATGCGGTCTTTTTCCTCTGCTGGAAGGAAAACTACATAGGGATGTAGAGAATTCACGTGCACACCATCAGAAAGTCTTTAAGGTTTTCCTTAAATTGCTTTCCCCTAAATGTCAATGCTTTTAAAACAGTCAGCCAAATTCTATTAAGGTGTCCTTAACGGTTGCGTCTAAAAACTGGCTTCCAATGGACGGAGACACATTCACAACCAGCGAAGGCTTCATACTAAACGTTTTCGGGTACGAGCATCCAGAAAAGCGAGTCTTTGCCTTTCTAAAGTATATTCCATCAAAATTTAAGAAGCTTTTTAACATCCGCCTTTTAGAGAGGACGTGGCGTTATGGGCGAACAGAGCTTTTTAGGGCTGAAAAGCTTTACACGGCTAAAAATTACAAAACTTTTCTAGAAGTTTTTAGGGCACGTTTTCCAAACTATGTTTACTATTGCCCTTATAGAAGAAAAGATGTTATTAGCGCGCCTTTAACAGAAATTAGGAAGGTTTATGTTCCAGGGGAATGTCTTCAAAGGCTTTTGGGAGCGAAAAGGCTAGATAAACTGCAAAGGATGACTCTTGATTTTATTGATTTAGTTTCCAGCTCCTCAAAAGTCGCACTTGAGGATTTTGGTGTTCACGGTTCCATAGCCCTAAACATGCATTCTCAAAAATCAGACATAGACATAGTTGTTTATGGCAGCCGAAACTTCCGTAGGGTGGAAGAGGCAATTAACAGGCTTGTTAAAGAGGGAACCCTAAGCTATGTTTTTAACAACCGCTTGGACGCCGCCAGACGGTTTAAGGGCAGGTACCGCGATAGGATTTTCATGTATAATGCTGTTCGCAAACCGGAAGAAGTAACGACGAAATACGGCGAGTACGCTTACACACCAATAGCCCAGGTTAAGTTTCAATGTAAGGTTAAGGATGATGGTGAAGCCATGTTTCGCCCGGCCATATACAAAATTGAAGATTACACTCCATTAAGCCAAAGCTCAGAACTTCCAAAGGAAATGGTTCCAGAAGTTGTTGTCTCCATGATTGGATGCTACAGAAACATAGCCAGAAACAGCCAGAAAATAGAGGTTTCTGGAATGCTGGAACGCGTGGAAAAAGTGGATGATGGCAAAACTTTTTACCATGTTGTTGTTGGAACAGCTGAAAGCGAGGAAGAGTACATTTGGCCTGTTTAAGGCTTAGGGACCGTGACGCAATAGTAACAAGGGAAGGCCTAATTTTTCGGGTTTTTGGCTATACCCACCCACCAGACGGCTTCGTGTGCGATGCTGAGTATGCGCCTTCCAGCCTTTTCAAATCTGCTAATCCAAAAGCTTACAGAACTGATGGAGAAAGCGTTTTCTACAAGTTTTACGAGGATGAGGGCTGGTGTTTTGTAGAGGCGAATTTTCCACAATACATGCTTCTATACGAGCCGATTGGCAGAAAAGTTGTCGGCGTGAAAAGCTCCTATGTAGCGGGCATTAGAAAGCCGGAGGAAGCCCTAAAAATTCTTATTGAAAAAGAGCCGAAAGACGAGCTTCTCAAGGCTTTTCAAAAAGTTCTAGAAGCAACGGTGATTAGTTCCGGCTTGTCAATAGGGGATTTTGGCGTTTTCGGTTCTCTTCTTCAAGGCTTTTACCATCCAAAATTCTCTGACATAGACATTGTTGTTTATGGAAGGAAAAATCTTGAGCGCATACGCGAGGCTCTTCGAGAACTTTACAAGGATAAGAGTTCAGAGTTTTCAAACGAATTTGAAGATGACTCGCCTATTAGGGGAAAGGCTTGGCGGTTCAAAAATATAAGTCCAAAAGAGTTTGTTTGGCATCAACAACGCAAGCTCATTTACGGAGTTTTCCACAGCAAAGCCTCTGGAAGAGTTATAAAAGTTGAATTTGAACCCGTGAAAGACTGGAGCGAAATCAGCAACGAATATAGTCAAATTAGGAGGATAACCTATAAAGGCTGGGTTAAAGCGTACCTAAACATAAAAGATGATTCGGAAGCGCCTTTTATGCCATCAATTTACCATGTTGATGTTGTTAAAATTGTTGAAGGTTCAAAAGTGGAAGATTTGAGGCGAGTTGTTTCCTACCTTGAAGAGTTTAGGATGCAAGCGTGGAAGGGCGAAACAGTTTACGTCGAAGGAAACCTTGAAAAAGTTGAATTGCGAGATGGCAGATGCTTCCACCAAATAACATTAACCTATGGACCGCGCTACTACGAACAAGTTTTGAAAGTTGCAGAACCAACAGCAAAATTTTAGCTCTTTAGAATCATGTAGTCTGTGGACTTATTTCCAAGAAGCAACCTAAAATATTCTTCTCCACTTCTATAATCTGTCATGTGTTCAAGTTTTCCCTGCGCCACAACGGTCTCGCCTTTCCTAGCTTGTTCACAGAACCTTCCGCGAAAAGATGCAATCTCCCTTATCGGCTCGAGTTTTAGTCCTTCAACAACCTTGACGTCTTCGATTTTATATGTGCATGGCGTGAATATGGCTTCAGAATCATCAACAACAACCGCCTCAATCCTTGCGTAGCCACAATTCTTGTAGCGGACATCACCATATTTCTCGCCTATCTCATTCCAGTCCTTCACAAAACGGATGAAATAGTCTCTGTCCATAAACTTGCCCTGAAAAACCTTTCTAGACTCGACCTTTACGAAGTCCTCAAAGCTCATGAAAGTGTCTTTCGAACGAAAAGCGAAAAGCCTCTGCAAGTCCTTCAAGTCATAAGGCTTGAATGGCGTGTCACCTTCCTCAAGCATTTTCTTCAAGGCTTTGTGCACTTTTAGGCAGCTTTCAGTGCCATAAACAACGGGGTCAATGTCAGAAGCATCAGTGTGCAAGCCAACCAAAACTGAACCGGAAACACCAAGCTTGTTCCACGGCACTTTCGCTTTTTCCTTTAGAATTGTGAGGCAGCGTAGAGCCACCCTTTCCAGACCATCAAGTTTTTCGCTTTTCCTAAGCCTTCTTAAGCCCTCAACTGGACTATAAATTTTCTTGACATTCCGCAGCGGAACTTCGCAAAGTTTTTCGTCAAAAACTGGGTCATGAATAATATAATTTGGAATAGTTCTTTCAAGAAAGGCAAACCTTTCAGGAAAACCATAAACTTTGCCGTACTTGACATCTTTGCGGATGCGGGAACCCTTTAAGTCTGGAATAAAACGGGGGAAAGCGATAATTTTGTCTGGAGGGTGAACCAGTCCCTTCACGTCAAAGATTACGCCCTCAATCGACTCTATTAAAAAACCTTCTATTGGCTGCATATTCTCTCTTTAACTTATTGTTTTACATCTTCCTCCATTATAGACTTTTCAGCTACAATCCATTCTGTATTCTTCAAAGTTCTGACAATTGGGACAGCAATTGCTGTTGCAAGTATGGCTTGCACCAGTCTTATGGCTGGATAAATGAATGGGCTCACAAGAAACAAGAAGCGAACTACCTCCAAAGGAAGACCAAAAATGGACTCGTAAACTAATGGTATGGCAAAAGCATTACATCCCCACATATTGTCTGCTTGATTTCCAATAAAAGTTAATAAGAAGAACATTATGGGTATTCCTTTTGGATTACAAAGGCGCTTAGCAAATTTCACGGTTGGAAGAATTAAAAGTAACGCAATCACTTTATCCCAAAGCACTGCAGCTGGCACATAATAAATTGGTATTGTGTAGGCGTTGCTTGGATTATATGGATCAAATATTTGACTGTATCCCGTTATCGGTTGTGAGGGCGGCGAGAAGAGAAAAGCCAAAATTAGCGCTCCAAAAATTGAAAAAGCCCATTGCCATTTTCTATAAAAGATCAGGCCAACCACTAAAGCGTTTATCGGGGGCGACAATAAGAAAGGAGCACCATAAGGGCTCATGCTTCCCGGAGGCAAAAACCATGATACCAGCGCTCCAAGAAATGCGGCGAAAGCGCCCAAATATGGACCTAAGATTATCCCAAAAACTGACGCGATTAACGCTTCAAGTTTTATTTTTAAGTCGGGTACCCCTATTGCCGGAATGTATGGCGATATTATGGATAGAATATAATAAAGCGAGGCAAAGACAGCTACTAACGCTACGTGACGTGTTGAAATCTTCATGGATGGCATCCCTATGTATTCTTGGTAATTGCTGTGTAATTTTTTACACAACGTTAATAAGTCTTTCCATGCAAGCTATACTATAGGTGCAATATTTGATGGCTTTCCCGTTCAATAAAGCTGAGTACATTTCGCGTTGTTTGGAGTTGGCCATTCTTTTAGAGGTTAGTGCTGACAAGCCCGGAAATGTTAATTTGGTTGTTGGTTTTGAGGGAACCAACCACATGCATTTTTTGGCTTCTGCTGTAGCGGCTGCTCCTCATTTTAGGTTGGCTGCTGAGAGGGGTATAGCCGTTTCAAAGGGCGAATTAGGCTTGAAAGATGTGGGTGTTGGAGGAATCATCAGAAACTGTGTAGCTGACGTGAGTTCTTGGCAGAGTGGCGGCAACACGTTGCTTGGCACAATAATACTTTTTACACCTATAGCTGTGGCGGCTGGCATGACACCCATGGAAAAGGGAATCCTTGACATGTCCATTTTGAGACAAAATCTTCGAAGAGTTGTTGAGGAAACAACACCCGAAGATGCCGTTGCAGTTTACGAGGCTGTTGGAATTGCCAAGCCCAGTGGTTTAGGAAAGGCTCCAGAATTAGACGTTAAGGACCCAAGCTCTGTGAAGCGTATTGTTGAGGGGAGGATTTCGCTTTACCATGTTTTCAAAATAGCCTCAGCGTACGACATGGTTTGCTCAGAATGGGTTAACAACTACCCAGTAACCTTCGAATACGCCTATCCGTTGTTAATTCAAAACCTTAAGGAAAATGGAGACTTAAACATGGCAATAATCCACACATTCC
>JAWAZO010000036.1:0-11480 GCA_038817565.1 Bathyarchaeia archaeon | reverse complement strand
TTACGGTGCTGACTCCAGCAAACGCATATTACAATTGACGGATCAAGCCGTGAACGAGGGTGGAACAGCAACCTACACCATTTACTATAACCGCAAGCTTGGGTGGGCTTTGGAGTCTGCCTCTGCGGCTGATGACCTAATTTTCATCTATGTGGAAAAGTAGGAGGAATGCTGTCGTGAAGCCTAGGCTTTTTGAGAGTTTGATGGAGACGGACGGCGAGTTCCGCCAACTCATGGAAAACCTAAGCCGAAGAGCTTCGACGCATCCTTTTTTGAGGCGTTACTGTGAGGTTGCCCTTAAAGAGAGGCTTTTCAGCGACACCGTCGGCGCCCTTGGGCACATGCATGACGCTCTTGTTGAGGCTGCTTATCCGGAAATGATTGGCAGAGAGATAGTCATGGTTCGTCCAACAACCGAAGCTATGGAAAGATTTCCATTAGACGAGAAGGCTGTGGCTTACCGTTATGCCGAAGGCGCCTACACGAGGCTTAGTGGCAAAAAGGTCAGCACGGTGGACGTTTACACAAACATCGTGGCTGAGGCTTCGGAAGTTTGGACTAGGGAGTTCTTGGAAGACGCCACATGGAACGTTATGGAAACAATGACTGAAAAGGTTGGCAGAGCCCTAGGCGAGGCTGAAACCAACAAGATTCTAGCCATGTATGGGGCTATCGCCAACGCTGATTTGGCTGGCGGCGCCCCAATAGACAATAATGGGCAAGCCCTGAACTGGTCAGGTGTTGTCAAGCTTCACAATGCTGTTAGAAGCGAGAATTGGCGTCCAACAGTGCTGGCTCTTAACGAGGTTCAACTTCACCAGCTGCTCAACGATGACAAGTTCATTCATGCACAGTACTTGCCCTCAGAACATGTGGACTTGGAGCGAGGCGTTGTCGGAAGCGTGTTAGGCATGAAGGTTTTGGCAAGCACTCTAGTGCCTAACGGCGTGGCTTACGCCATAGACACGAGAGTAGCTGCTGTCATGCTTCTCCGAAGAGACATAACTGTGGAAGACTGGGAAGACCCAAAAACAGGGGAGTTCGGCGTTAGGGCAACAACCCGCTTTGGTTTAAGCGTATTACGCAGCAAGGCGGTAGCCAAAATGATCAACATTAGCACTACGCTGTAGCCAAAACTCCCCAAAAGTCTGTGAAAGGTGGCGGGTGCAAGGATGGAAACCCTCTTGGCGAAATGTCCAAGATGCGGCAAAATCCACCAGCTGCAAGGTAAAAGCGACAACGTGGTCTGCGACTGTTGGCGCTACTGCCAGATATGCGGGGAGGAGATGACACCCTACACGCCTGACAATGCGCCAAAAACCTATGGGTTAGACGGCTTGAGAGAAATGCAAATCTTAATGGTTTGCACCCGCCACCACCCAAATTTTTATGGCATACAAAAACCAGTGGAGGTTTCTGCTAATGCGTAAGCTCGGCGATAGGCTTCACTTGGCTAAAATTGTGCTTTCAGAGCTTAAAAAGCGCCCGCTAGGCAGAACAGAGCTGGAAAAGAGGACAATCCGCCAGTTTGGAACCCACAGCGCCTTCGAGGGGATATTCCGCTATCTTGTTCAAGGCGGCTACGTGGCGAAAAGAGAGAGGCGCCACAGAGCACCCTACATGATAACAGAGAAGGGATTGAAATTTCTGGAGGGCTTATAGGTTATGGGCGGCGTTTTAAGGCGGCTTATTGAAGCTTTCACAACGAAGAAGCGGAGCGGCTACGCCTCCGCGGAATCTCAAACAGCCTACGAAACCCCAAGCATCCCGTTGGCTGACGTTATGAAGCTTTATGAGCGGGACCCAGCATGCAAGGCAAGCGTAGACTTATTGGCAGCCTCAGCCGTTGGAATGGGCTTCTACACAACAGCAAACGAGAACTATCCGAAGGCTGGGGAAGCCAAACGCGTCGTAGACCAATTTAATGAAGAGGCTAATTTGGACGCCCTCTTATTTGACATGGCAAAAGCCCTAATCGCATGTGGAAACGATTTCTGGCTTAAAATAACCCCTGAAAGGCTTGTAAGTCTTCATCGGCTGCCATTGGACGCTATAGAGAAAATCGAGTACAGCCTAATCCGCGATGGCGGACTGAAAATCCCTCATAAGGTTGAGGGTTATAAGCTTCGCTTGGCTTATGGTGGTGAAACCCTAAATCCAGAGGCTGTTATTCACTGGCGGATAAACTGTTATGGTTCATCGGGTTTTGGAACGGGTGTTTTGCAGGTTCTACTACACACGCTAACCTTCTTTTCAGATCGGCGGCCAGCCTATGCTTGGATGAAAGCCAAAATTGAGCGCATAATGCCAAAAATCTTTGAGAATTATGCTGGACCAGACGTTTTGGCCCTTTTAGAGAGGGCTGACGTCGGCACCATCCAAAAGTTTGAGAAAGCCATTAAAAGCCGCCCTGAAGAGGGCGTATGGCTATTCTACAGCGGAAAAGGTGACATAAAACCGCTCACAATAGACCCCCGCGCCAGATTCGAATATTATATAGACTATATTGTTAACCAGTTTTATCTTGGTTGTGAAACGCCACTTCCAAGGCTTTTCAGCACTCCAGGCTTCACTGAAGCCAGCGCAAAGGCCGCCTTGGAACTGCAGGACATGCTCATAAAACCCATTCAACGCTATATTAAGCGGCAAGTGGAGCACGCTATTTTCAAGCCTGTTCTCCTTCAGGCTGGACTTGACCCTGTTGAGGCTGGGGTTCGCCTAAATTGGGGTTCTCCAAAAACGCCTCAAGTCAGCGTTGCAGACATGTTGAAGGCCGCTGAGTTGGGGCTTATCCGCCGGGAAGAGTTTCGCAAGAACGCTTTGAAGTGGGGTTGGGAGTTGTGGGAGCGCTCCGAAACCATTCCAGAAAAGCGGGAGGCAGCCTAATGCTGTTTTTGAGTGTTTTCTCCTTTCTCCCCTCGAAAAATGCGTATGCCTCCCATCTTCTGGAGTGGCGGAAAAGCCTGAAAAGGCATTAAACATTAGGGAGGTGGATGGATGAACCTTCTAAACATCGGTTTAGGTGTTGGCGCCGCCTTAGCCTACGCCTTTCTTGGGTTTGCAGCCCAAGACAAGCCCTTCAACTGGCGAAAGTTTCTGCGAACAGTGGCTGTTGCCGCCCTTTCCGCGCTTGGCTTAGACTTGGCTGGTATGACCTTTGACGTTTACACAGCCTTGGTTGGACCAACAGCCATAACGGTTTGGCTTCAAAAACTAGTGGACACAGCTAAGCACTGAAATGGTGGTGCTTTTAATATGGGTCAAGAAGTGCCCTATTGGCGTTATGAAGAGGCTTTTAAGGCGGTTCACAGCGCCTTATGCGGGCTTATGGCTCCGCCGAGTGGTAAGAGGGTTACAAGGCTGGCTTTCACGTGGAACGCTGATGGCACCGTCAACACTATTAAGGCGTTTATGGGAGATGAACTGCTTTTCACCCTCACTTTTTCTTGGAATGCTGATGGCACCTTAAAGGAGGTGGCTCGAACATAGGCTGGATAAACCAGTCTATGCGAGAAACCATAACTAGGCGGAGGAATGAAGAATATGCAAAATGTAAAGGTTAGTGCTTTGGTTAAGTATCGTGTGGTTAAAAAGCGGATGAGTGAGCAGAAGCCCTACGCCTTGGAGGAGAGCAGCCATAACTGCTTTCTCATCGAAGGCATGAACGAGATGTGGAACCTGATTCTGGGCATTGGCGGAACAGCATACAATAGCTCAAACGCTTACATAGGTGTTGGCGATGGCACAGCCGCTGAAAGCGAAACACAAACGGGGCTAACCGGCACAAACAAGTTTTATAAGGGTATGGCAAGCGGCTATCCTAAAGGCCCAAGTGAGGCTGGCGATAAAAAAGCTGTTTTCAGAGCGGTGTTTGCCAACGGCGAGGCTGAATTCGCCTGGAACGAGGTTACTGTGGCGAATGGCAACAGCGACGCTGCCAAAAACATGCTCCGCATAGTCTCAAGCAAGGGCACAAAGCCTTCAGGCGAAGAATGGACAGCTGAAGTGGAAGTTCAATTCCAGAACCCATCATAGTCTCAAAGGTAGGGGTAAGCTATGGCTGTAGGTGACGTTAAAAGCGACTTGCAAAATATTGCGGCTGGTTCTTTCTTAAATATTCAACCACCTTCTGGCGAGGAATGGGTTATCCATAACATTTACCATGCAAGCGATGTTGAACTTCACTTTTATGATGGAACCAACAGCCTTGCCTTTGACACGGATGCTGGACCTGGTGTTTACGCGAAATACGCTTTCCACGTGACTAACAGCCGCTACATTCGAGTGAAAAACACGAGTGCTTCAGCTCAGCTTATAGGCTATGATGGTGTGCAGACTAAATGACAAGGTTAACGCCTCTGCTGACCAGCCTGACAGTTTTAGAGATAACTTATTCTAAACAGGAAACGCTTTTGGGTACGCCTGAAACTCTGCCTACAAGCGAGCCAGCAACACCTCAAATAGGATATACAGTGCAAGATTCCGATTTACCTTTGATTACGCCAACACCTTACAGCGTAAAATATGTTGCTCTCTTATTCGGTGCGGGCAGATGTCCCACAGCTGCCACCATCTATTACCGCATGAAAAAGAACGGAGCCAGCGTTAAAACGGGTAACGCAAGCGTTTCAGCAAACAACTATTACACTTGGAATTGCTATTTTTATGATGTTAAAGTTGG
The DNA here is from genome assembly GCA_038817565.1 of Bathyarchaeia archaeon. GTDB lineage: Archaea > Thermoproteota > Bathyarchaeia > Bathyarchaeales > Bathycorpusculaceae > JAGTQI01. The sequence goes on along the minus strand of JAWAZO010000036.1, from coordinate 6,799 downwards.
CGATGTTTTAGAACTTGCCTTATGGAGCAGCGTTTCAGACAGCAACTGGGATTATAGAGCTTTCCAAATTCAACCGTCCAGGATTATTCCAATGTCCAAGCTTAGACTACTTATGCCATGCGATTTTGCCTCCCTTGCAGACCAACCAGTTCTAACCTTGGGCAACCCATCTTCTACAAGTTATTCTCTTTACGTTTGCCATGATGATGTGCCCTTGTCCACAACTATTAACGCGGCTAAACGTTACAGTTGCCTTTATGCTGGAGACCTTATGGGATTATTCCGTTTAAACTATGGGGATTACAACAACATGAATAATGCTGTTTCAAGAACAAGTGCAAGTTATCGCCCATACTATTATCGCAATTATGTTCCAGCGCAGATAAAATTCCGATGTGTGAGAATTGACTGACATAACCGAATACGGCGACATTGTAATAAACGCTTACATGGACGAATGGGGAAAAAGGCGAATAAACAGCCTATTAGAGAACGGCGTCAAAATAATGGCTTTGGTCGGCGCGCCCATAATTAAAACATGGTTTAACTCGCTGGAGGCAATTCACAATTTTAAGCTTCCCAAACGCGCCATTAAACTAGCCCAAGCTTTACAGATGTTTCACAATTTGGCTGTTAAAGTTCCAACGGTGATAATTAAGCAATGGTCTGCAAGCCTCAAATTGTTCCATTTTCTCCGCAGACCTGAAAGGAAAATGCTTTACACACAAGCCCTAAAGCCCTCACATGCCTTCAGAAAACCCTTAAGGGTTATAAAGATTCCAGTCCCCCTCAACCTAATCCACACTTCTAGGCGGTCTTACCGTTTGATAAGGCTTCTTCAAAAGTCTGGGCTTATCCACACATTCTATGTATCTAAACCAGGCGTTAGGAAAACAAGGCTTTTCCTAGTGATAGGTGAACTAGCTTTTCAGCTGTCTGGAGATTAGGGGCTGAAACCTAAACCTTCATTTTAAACTCATATTTCAAATTTCCATCTATAATGTAGAATGTGTGCTCCTTATCCTCAGTAATATGTATTATTGGTTTTGCCAGAATTTCAGCAATTTTCGCAAGTTCGGTTAAATCCCTAACCGTTACAATTGTCTGCGGCAAAGTTTTCGGCGCCTCCAAAGTTTCAACAATCAAATCCTTGTATGGTGCCATCATCTTCTCTAATGTTTTCCCAATTTTTGGTTTTGTTTTGATGTGGAAGAATGTTGAAAAAACCAGTCCGGCAAGAGCCGTTGTAATTAAAATGTATGAGGTGTAACGTTGGCTAACAACCTCCTCATGGGTTATGGTTTCAGTCTCTGTTAGTGTGTCAGTTTTAGACTGATACAAGGGTTCAATCACTGTTATTTCACCCTTGTCGGTTCGCTGAAAGGAAACCGTTAGGGTTGGCGAAAAAACGTGGTATATCTTTCCGGCGGTTGTGTTGGCTTTTACAGCGAAGGTTGGCTTAATCTCTAAAGCATATGTTGCAGTGCTAGTTCCTATTTCAGCGTCGATCTCCGCCTTCACCTGGTCCAGCTCCGTCTTATTTACTGTTGGAATTTGGATTTGGATTTGCGTCTGACTTGTAGTGTTTGCTTCTGTTTTGCCTATTTCATAGGTCCACGCCGAAGCCTTAAGGCTTCGTGTTATGGTGTAGGTTATTTGAACCTCTGCCAGCGGTTGGTCCGCATTGAACTTATATGTTAGGGTTAGGTTTATGTGGCGGACCAACTTCGTGTAAAGCGTTTCATACTCCATTCCTATCAAGCTTTTATTTTCATAAACCTTGTTTGGTGTTTTAACCGAAGCCAAATAGGCGTATTCTGCCGTGCTCTCATATGTGCAAAGCGTCTCTGTTTTTGTCTCCTCCACTGGGGTTTGGTGCGCTGCATAAGCTGTTATAAGGGCAATTAGGGTTAAAACTATGAAAATTGCGAGGAGAATAGTTGTTCTTTGGATTTTCAAGCTTCCACGCAGCCCTTTATTGCCTTTATACTCTTTATGTTTCTTCAAAAATTTTGTTTCTTCACTTTATAGCCTTTGGGTTAACTTTAAATTTTAACCTCGCCTTTAAGAGAAAATGGCGGCTCTTAATGCAGAATTGGAAAATTTTTGCTCTTTTAAGCTTAAGCATGTTATTTACGGTGGCGGCGCATCCTTTTATTTTATTGGTTTCTGGCTGGGGGAACGGCGGTTACAGCACAGATCCAAACAACCCAAAATATGGCACACATGATTGGATTGCAGAACACGCACTTGACTGGCTTCCGTTAAATGAAAAACAGTTTATCCTTCAAAACCTCGCCGCATACCTTTACGGGACGGAGCTTCCAGACAACAAGAATGCTCCAGACGGTATAGGCGACACAGCCAAACATCACGTCTACTATTTCGCCAATGGTTCACTGCAAGACGACATTGGAGCAGTGCGCGCCCAAGAGGAATATGAAAATGCCTTAAACCTTTACAGGGCTGGACAAATCGTTGAGGCTGTTAAACGTCTTGGGATAATGACCCACTACATTGCAGATTTAGCCGTTTTCGGGCATGTCATGGGAGCTAAAACGGACTGGGGCGCCGAAATACATCACAGTGACTATGAGAGCTATGTGGAGTGGAGGACCAACAGTTACGAAGACGAGTTTAACATTTTCCTCGAGTTTGATGGAAAACTCGAAATAATCACGGCTTATGATGCCGCTGTTCTCCTAGCATATGACACAACCTTCGACCCTGATGGTGGTCTAACATGCGTTTGGATGGACAAAAACTACAATTGGAGCAACCCGATCTTCCTAAACCGATGCGGTGAATCCCTAAACTTGGCTGTAAACTTCATAACAGATGTTCTGCACACATTCGCCATAGAAATTCAAGAACATCACATTAACGTGCCCTTCCACTACCAGGAAAAGAGCTATTATTGCGGTCCAGCATGCCTTGAAATGGTCTTCGACTATTACGGCGAGGACATAAACCAAACGGAAATAGCAGATGCTGCCAGAACCATAGGCGAACCCATCTATTCAACCTTCACAGATGAACTTAGAAGAGCCGCCCACTTCAGCAACATAAGCACCTCCATGGGAAATGAGCTTCCAAGCATCAACATTACCGGTTATACATTGCGAAGTTTGGGCTATGCGGCTTTCGAATCTTTTGGCATGAGCCTAGAAGACCTTAAACGCTATGTGGATATGGGTAAACCCCTAATCCTCTTAATGTGGTACAGCGAATTCCACCTTTATGGACACTACAGGGTTTTGACAGGCTACAATGGGACTCACTTCTTCCTCCACGACCCATGGAACAACGTTGAATGGGGTGGAAAATATGGTGGTCCAGACTTAGCCTTCAACTACACAATGTTTCTAGATTTGTGGTCTTACAGCGCCTACTGGGCGCTTTACGTTGAGCCTTGGCGCCTACAAGTTTCAACTCCAAGTCGCATAACGCCCGGAACCCCCTTCAAGGTAAATGTGACAGTAACTTATCCGGAGCCTCCTCCAATGGCTATTTATGACTATCCCGCTTCGTCATGTAACGCAACAATAGCCTTGCCGTCAAACGTGAACCTCGCAGAAGGCGAAACCGCTAGGAAGACTGTTGGAACTGACGCCTTAAATGCTGGAGATTCTGCAACCGTTAGTTGGACGCTGATTGCCAGCTCATATGTTATGGGTAAAATCTCCATAGAAGTTGAGGGACTAATTTCCGGGCATGTCAGCTCCCATGTTCCAGACTATCCAGAATATGATTACACGGACAGAATTGGAGCCAAAACAACCTTCACAATAGAAACGGAAGACAACACGCCACCATACATAGGCACGCCAACCCGTGAGCCGGAAAGCGAAATTCAACCCTTTCAAGAAGTTAAAGTTTCAGTAAACGTTACAGACATGGAAAGTGGAGTTGAAACCGTGATATTGTCCTTCACAACAAATGAGGGTGCCACTTGGGAAAACAAGACAATGGAATTCAACGTTTCCAAAAGCCTTTACGAGGCCTTAATCCCGGGAAAAGAGGCCGACACAATTGTCAGATTCAAAATTATAGCCTATGATGTGGCTGGAAACGTGGCGGTTCTAGATGGGGAACAACCCTGCTGTGTTTATATGGTTGTCCCTGAACTGGAGTCAATCTACGCGGTGGCTTGCCTAACCATCGCTTCCATAACGGCACACATCTTCATGCTTAGAAGGGTGAAAAGCCGAAACTGATATGTTCACTCATCTTTCGCTTTTAAAGACTTAAAATAATCGTCCTTTTTGCAAAAGGCATTAATTATAATGATTTAATTTAAATCAGACTAAAATTTTCCCTTCTAAACGTGAAAATTGTTTAAATTTTTCCTTTTCCACCTTTAAGGCGGAGGCGGTTGCTTGGCAAGCGTTTCCGTTGAAGATGTGCGGGATGTCTTAAACATAGGAGAAGCTGACATCCAAGACGAGAAAATTGTTAAGATGATTAAGAGGGCTGCTGTAACCGTTGGGCTTGAGCTTGGAAAAGAGATAGACTTTGAAAACTGTTCTAACGCTGAAAAAGAGGCTGTAACGCTTCTTGCAGCCATTTATGCCATCTGCTATTTAACTGGAGGCTCAGCCGTCGGTTTAAGCTTCAGCATAGGCGATAAAAGTGTTTCCGTCCTGAAGGATGTACCTCCCCTAAACATTTTACAAGCCGAGCTTGAGAGACTTCTTGCCAAACTGAAAGAGCCATACGTTGGAAGAGGTTAAAGAATGCTGAAACGTTTCCAACAAATTTTGGACACTATCGGACGGGAAATAACTGTTTATCCCATCCAAGACTGTGGATACGGCGATCCGTTAACTATTAAGACTGTTGTTTCTCCATCCCGTGTCGACGAAGTTCTCATTGAACCAGGCTATGTTGTGACAGATTACTTGACGGTTTACACGAATTATCCGTTGAAACATAGGGATAAAATCGTCGTGGATAGTGTAAACTATGAAGTTGTAGGCGTTCAAGAGTTTGATTGGCATGGCGAAGCTGTCTATTTTAAGGCGTTATGTAGGAGGCTTCTGGTATGAGTGTTTTTGATCCTGTTCAAGCTGTCCTTCAGCTTTTAAGCGAAAACATGACGGTTATGAAGGATGAGCGGACTCCGGCGAATATTCTGTTTAGCCGTGAATGGGTTGAAGGCGAGGCTTTGCCGGCTGGTGTGGATGGGCATGTAACTGTTGGCTTGGCTGAAAGTGTTGACCAGAAACTGGAATTGTCTGGGAGGTTTCGCCGTCGTGTTTTGACGTTGCGTGTTAATGTTTGGAGTTTTAACCGTGTTATCCGTCAGAAAATGGTGGAAGAGGTTTTGCGTGTTGTTCGTGAAAACCGGAAGAATCCCGGAGGTTCTCTTGATTATTTGGATGTGGCTAGTTACCGCGACTTGGACCGTGTGGATGTTAAACCAGTCATTTATAGAACTGAGTTGGTTCTGAAGTCATGGGTATTCGAGGATGTAGGAGTGTAAAAGAGGTGAGAATGGAATATGCCTGAAACGTATGGAGCGCATGAATGCCGCGTCTATTACGTGCAAGAATCCACTTATGGACAAACGCCAGCCAATCCTTCTATGACCGGCGTAAACGTTGAAAGTGTTGAGCCTTCGATTAGTCCAAGCCTTATTCAAGTGCGGACAGTTGGCAGCCGCGATCCAATAGCCCTTTACAGAGGTTTAAGAAAGCCAACGCTTAAAATTGTAGGGTTTCTGGGAGTTGGCAGTATGGCTTTAAATTTTGTGAATCAGGCGGCTGTAAACTTGAACAGTTATAGCATACAAGTGCTCTATTTTAAGGGAAGTTGGAGTTCACCTTCAGACGTTATAAGTTTGCTTTTCAAGGGTATGCGTGCAGACAAGGTTACTGTTGAAGGCAGCGTAGATGAAGCTCCAAAGGCTACTTTCGAGTTTGTAGGTCAAGACTTGGAAGTGGGAACAAGCAAAATAACTGGAGCCACTTACAATGACCCATCCGCTATTAACCCTCCATATGACGTTAAAATTTATCGTGGCGTAATGGATATATTAAGGGTTACAGACTGGAAATTCTCAGTTGAAAACAATTTGAAAGCTGTGCCTGTTGTGCGTTCAACAAACTGGCATCTTTTGAAGTATTTATGTGCTCGGCATCGAGAATTAAATGGAGAATTAACCTTTGAGTTTGAAGATAAAACAGAGTTTGACGATGTAATAAATGATACTGAGTTCAGCCTTAAATTCGAGTTCGGCGGAGGCTACTCTTCAGCCACGTTTAGCAATTGTAAATGGGAAGATGTGCAGACGCCTACGCGTGTTGAAGACCTTGTCAGCCTTAAAGCCCGCTTCACAGCCAGAAGCATAACAATAGCTTAAAGGTGAGCTTGTTATGAAAACTGAAACTGTCATTATAGGCGAAGAGTTTGGCAAAGAATATGCGGGAAAATATGTTTTTCAAGAGTTGACATGGGCTAAACGAAGCCGCATAATCCAGAAACACACGAAGTATAATCCTTTAACTGGTCAAATAATAAGCACAGACGACGTGGCTATTCAAGCTGAAATGATTATGGCTTCTTTGAAAGAACAGCCCCCGCATAAGCCTATAACATTAGAAAAGTTGTTAAGCGAAGATTCTGAAAAAGGCGTGCCAGCAGCCCTCGGCGAATTGTTCGGCAGAATAGTGAACAAGCTTAACATTGTAAGTTTCGACGACCAAGGTGATCAACCCCGGCACCCGCAACGAGACCGTGATCGGTGTGCTCCCCGACGGCACGGAGGTCCCCGCTCCCAAGGGCTTCAAGCTCCCCG
>JAWAZO010000035.1:0-12847 GCA_038817565.1 Bathyarchaeia archaeon | reverse complement strand
TGGTTAGTAAGGCTTTCCGCAAATGCATTGAGCTTGTTGAGGAAATGATAAGCAAAGGCTACAGGCTGCAAATACCATCCACAGAAGTTGAAAGGCTAATTAAGATAAGCGTAGGAGCAGACAAAAGAACAGTTCAAAAGTATATGCGAATGCTAACGGAAGATTTAGGGTTTCTAAAGACTGCAACAAAGAACCCTCTTGGAATAGTCATTTATAGGATAGACGTGGAAGCCATAGAACAGTTCGTCACAGAACACTTGAAGGAGAGTGCGAGACAATTGAAGCTGAGCGACATAAAACTGAAACAGAATGAAGAAGTGAAGGAGGTGAAAACTGAAAAAATTTAGTGTGTGCGTGTGCAGGGAGGCAGGAAGAAAGACTAAACAGGTCCACTAAAGAAGAGAAGAAGATAAAATAAGCAGGAGATAAATAGCGGAGAGGCTATTATTTCATCATAAAGAAGAAAGCATGATTCTTAAAGAAACAGAGAGACATTTATACTTTGCAAGAGCGTGCACGCACACACACGCACACATAACGGAGAAGTAGAAGAGTATGAGACGTGTTAAAAGCCGGATTTGTCTACTTAAACTTTGAATTCTTTTAATAGAAGATTTTTTCATAAGTTTTAAAATTGAACTTTCGCATACAAATTTATAGTCGGGTTAGGGCGCCCTACAGTTAACTTTGGGGGCATGCTCCCGGCTCGTGCCTGCCGCGCGGGCACGTGTAAAATAACGCGTGGGGAGCCGGACGACCCGGTGATGATTGCCCCATCCATATCTGGACAAAGGGGAATGTAAAAGGGGAGGAGAAAGGAGGGTGGTACAATAAAATGATTAGCAAGAAGATAATGGCAAGTATAATTGTTATCGGTATACTTGCTGTATCTATAGGGTGGGGAACCTACTCGCTGTTCTTTGATACTGAGACAAGCTCTGGCAACAAGTTCCAGGCTGGAACGCTTGACTTAAAGATTTGGAACGGCACAGCGTGGGTGGATACGCCGAACGTGCCTCATTTTGAGATATCTGATGTTGAGGAGGGGGACTTCGGCACATTTGAATTTAAGTTGAAAAACTGTGGGAGTCTAAATGGTATTGCCAAGATGCACATTAAAAATGTGGTTGATGATCCTGGAGCGACGCCAGAGCCTGAACCGCTTCCTGACAAAGGAGAGCTTAGTGAAAGTATAACGATGTCTATTATGGTTGGTAGTACCGTTATAGTTACGGATACTCTTGCAAATTTAGCATGTCGTGAAATTGTTCTGGGTCCGTTTGCAGCTGGTGCTGAAATCGTTGTGAAGATTGATTGGTGTATAGATACGGATGTTGGTAACGAAATTCAAGGAGACATAGTTACCTTTGACGTGGAATTCTTACTGCAGAAACCTCCGAAGGTTGTAGAAGGCTTACCAAGCGTGTGGTATAAGGGGCTGGCAGTGAGATACAAATCATTTGATAGTGGTGGTGACAAAGAAGTCTACTTGGGGATTGGTGACTTAGGACTTGTTGGTCCAGGAGCAAGAGTTGAAATTGATCTTACTTGGCAGTCCAATAATAAGATAGAATTCACATATGATAAGGTAAATGACAAATTGATTACAAAGGTGGATCTTGGCGGCGATGGAAGCTGGGACAAAACTTTAGAGTTCATTAATGTTGCCTCCGAGGTTTTGAGCAAACTTGAAAAAGATGTTAACGAATTAGACTTCTTGAGAATTCAAGTTGCAACCACTGCAACAACAGGCACCGCAACAGTCTCCTTTAAGAATGTTAAGGTTGACGGATACAACATAGGAGACTTTTCAGTAACTGCTGGAACATCAAGAATAATTAAAGAGTGGAGTGTTACAGACTTCGACTTCAGCGCAGGCTTCACAATAACTGGGGAAATTGTGCTCGAAGGTAACCTTAAAGGCGGCGAACACAGCAAAATAGAGATCATGGCTTGCTTCTTCCCGTAAAGCAAAATAACACAAATATCTAATACCCCCCTTTTATATTTCAAAAGATGGCGATTTAAAATCCTTAAAAATCGATTAAATCTATTAACAGTGAAAGTGTAATGATAACTGTTAAAAAAATTATTGAGATTATTGTAATTGCCTTAATAGCCGTGTTTTTAATAGTTTTTCTAATTTTTTATAGACCTGTTTCTCTCGGGGGAGACACCCGTTATGAACCAGTCTCCACTGGAAGTATGGAACCCGCCATTCCGGTTGGAAGCGTGGTCATAATTAAACCAGTTAACCCAGAAGCCCTAACAATAGGCGACATAATATGCTTCAAAGTTGAAACCGAATCACCAACAACAGTAACCCACAGAATAATAAACATAACAGAAGAAGGCTTCATAACAAAAGGAGATGCAAACGAAGACCCAGACCAGTGGATAGTAAAAAAGGAAGACATCATAGGAAAAGTAATTGCAGTAATACCATATATAGGCTACTTAGGCTACTTCGTAAGAACACCCATAGGCTTCATACTACTAATCATAATACCGGCCACTTTAATAATAATCATGGAAATAAAAAACATCAAAAAAGAAATACAAAAGCAAAAGCCTAAACCCATTCAAAATTAACCTATGGTGAAAATGTCGCTAACAATTCTTTGCATGAAAGATGGCTCATGGAAGAGGAAGCTTGAGAACTATCTGGAAAAGAATCCAAAAGAGTTCAAGTCATCAAAAATATAAGAACTCTGCTCAATTATGAACCTTTTCTGTTATTAGGCTGATGCTTTTTGCGTATTCCATTTCTTTCTTGTTATCAAATATGGAGAGGCTTAAGTTGATGAAGAGGGTGGTATAGCGAATTTGCCTTAAAAATGTAAATTTTGTCTTTTTTGTGTTTTTCGCGCTGTTACGTTGAAAAATGTGATAGAGGCGAATAAAATCGAATAGGGTAATGCTTTTTAGTTCTTGATCATTTATAATTTTAGGCTATGAATGACCAGGAATGGCGTTTCCATAAGGCAAAACAACTCTTGTTTTATTTTGGGATTTTCATAGATTTCATTTGGACCTCAGCTTTGGTAATGGTGTTTGCTTTGCGTTTCTTAGGCTATTATGTGCCGGAAGCGCTAACTTCGCTGGATTTTATGAATTCGGCTGTTGGATACACTTTTTTAATTCTCTCTATAGCTTATCCAGTTAGGAGAGGCGCAAAGTTTTGGAAGCTAAGTTTAGCCATTAACCTAATAATTGGACTTCTTGTGCTCGTAGGGGGCGTATACAGCGTCATTTTAATGGAGGCAAACATTTTTACATATCTATGCCTTATCATAGGAGCGTTTACCATTATGTTTAATATGAAAAATGCGTGCGCATTCAAATGAAAAGTTAACTTTGTAGACGCGCATTTAAAGAATGAGGATTATTCGAAATGAAGGCGGATATATTGTTTAAAACTCCTGTTCAATTTGAAATTGATGAAACCAAGGCTGTCGGTATAGCTAAAATCTTGTTAGATTTGTTTAGGCAGGGGCATTGGCTTGTTTCTATGCCTGAGTATCAGCTGCCGCGTAATCTTGTGGCTGGGAGCCGGGAGCATGCTCTTTACTTGACTTATGTTATTTCGATTGATTATATGACTGATGCTGAAAAGCTTTGGAGTAAAGCCCGAAGCGCTTACGAACTTTATCCTGAAAGGTTTACGCCTGAAAAGGTATTAGCTGTCAGTGAAAGAACATTGCAAGTCTTTTTGAAGAGGCTTGGAGCCAGATTCAGCCCTTCAGCAGCTAAAACTTGGAAGAAAATATCCGCTGTTCTTACGGAAAAATATGACGGAGATCCGAGAAACATCACAGCCCAACCCCTAACAATAGCGGAGATTAAGGAGAGGCTGAAAGATTTCCCATACCTGCGAGGCGCTAAACTGGCAAACTTTTACATTCGAGCCATGGGCGAAACAGGCCTATTCAAAGTTAAAGACTTGGACGAGCTTGATGTTCCCGTTGACAAGCAGATTGCCCGCTTTACGGTTTACACGGGCGTTTTAAGGCTTAAAAGCGGAAAGTTTCAAGGATGCGCCAACGACGACCCACTAAAAAGCCTAATACAGGAAGCATGGAGAAAAGCGGCAAAAACTATAGGCACATCTCCATGGAAACTTGACGAACCTATGTGGAACATAGGTTCAAAACTATGCGCTTACAGAAAATGCAAACAATGCCCAGTCGAGGCGTTATGCAACAAAACAAAAGGAATAACATTCAAAGAAAACATGTTAATATGGACTATTTAACTTCCCTTTCAAACCATACGCTTGTAGATATTGTAAACTTTTTTTCGCCACCTCTGGACGTTGTGTTTATCTCTGCATACTCAGGCGAAGCATTTCTCGAATGAGGGCTTCTCATAACAGCATTTTGGATGAGACAGCTTAAGATAAGCAATGGAATCATTTCCATCGCAACTGGTTGATTTTCAATAACTTTTTCTAAACACTTCTTTAGATCGTCTTTATTAACAACATGTTTTGGGCTTCCAGGCTTATAGGTTAATTTAGCTTCAGTTACATCTACATCATTGGTATGTGGGCAGCGTGTCACTAAACTTGAAATTTCGAAACATATTTCAGCATTTAATCTCTCTTCTTTAATTTCAACCATAAACTCACCACATCCACATTTGTTAGAATGATTTAGGAAACAGCTATTTAAATTTCCTTGAAAAGTTAAAAATCTCTCTTGTAAACGAAAAATTGACATGTCACATGAATTTTATTTTTGACTATTCTGATCGCCATAAAATTGGCAACGCATTCTGAGCGTTTTTCTTCATAACTATTTCCTCCAGAGCACTATAGGTTTAGCTGTGGACTTTCTCTGATACGAGGTTTAGTTTTTCTGCGTATTGTAGGAATGCTATGCGTAGTGTTTCGCTTTCGCTTTGTCCCAACCTCTCGCATATCTTATCTAACAACTCTTTATGTTGTGGGCTTAAGACAACCCTTACAATGTGCTTTCTTGCCACTTTTTGACCATCCTATTGTATAATTCAATTTATGTTTTGAAACATATATTTTTGTTGGGCAGAGCAGGTGAAAGGCGGGTTTTGGTTCTGCCTTGGGAGGAAACCGACCAGTATATTCGCAGCGGGCATCGTAACCCAGAAGATTTTGAGCAGGACAGTTTTCGCACTATAACGCTCAGCGAGGATGAGGGTATTAAGGCTGTTATAGGTAAGCTTAAGGGCGAAAACAAGACAACGGTGCAGAGCTACCTTTTTGACAAGGCTAAAAGCTGGACTGTTGAGAAAGCCAAGGCTTGGTTTGAAAAGCACCGTGAAGCCGTAGTTAAGGAGCATGTGAGCGCTATTCTGCCCTTCAAGGTTTTGGAGAAAATTGTTGATAAGCCCCTGCGAATTAAAGGCATAGCCATGACTGCGGGCATGAGCAGAAATTTTAACATTTACACGCCTGAAGAACTGCAAAACTTCGCCAGTAAGCTTGTTTCCGCACCAGTTTACATTGAGCATGTGGCTGTTCCTAATGCTGTTGGCAAAGTTACAAAAACTGAATGGGATGGGCAGAATCTGTGGTATGAGGCTGAAATTTACGATGATGAAACAGCCGATAAAATCCGTAAAGGGTTAATCCAGCATGTAAGTGTAGGCGCAGACTACGAAACATTAGACATTTTAGACGGCAAAGTTCCTCACGGCTTGCACAATGCGGAGTTGAGCCTTGTCGCTGTGCCGGGAATACCAGAAACCAACATTCAAGTTTTAGAAAGTTTGAAGCGTCAGCCAAGCGTGAAAGAGGCGGAGTGGGATACCGCCTACATTAACGATTTGCCAGATTCCGCTTTTGCCGTCATTGGCAAGGGCGGACATAAGGATGAGCAGGGTAAAACTGTTCCAAGGACGCTTAGGCATTTGCCCCATCACCGGGCTGATGGCAGCTTAGACCTGGCACATTTGCGCAATGCTTTGGCACGGTTGTCCCAAACAGATTTAACGCCTGAAGAGAGGGCTGAGGCTAAAAGGCACCTGTGCGCTCACGCCAAAGAAGCCGGAATAGAAAGCGAAGTTTGCAGCGAAACCCAAGAAGCCTCAACACAAGCAGAGGAAAAGTTGCCATGCGAAAAGGCAAAGGAAGCTTTAATGGCGAAGATTCAAGAACTGGAAAGGCAGGTTGCGGAATTAAGGGCTAAGCAAAGCCACCCCCAAACCAACATTTCCGAAAGCCTTGTTCAAAAGCCTAAAGAACCTATGATACCTCTTCCTGAAGTTATCGAGACACTTGAAGGACTATTGCCTTCTCCGGTAGTTGAACGTAGCTGGGGTTTAGGTCCTCAGCGCATGTGCCAAGACATTCGCCGTGTTATTTGGAAGCTTAAGGAGAGGATGCGAAGCGGATAGTCACTTTTGGCTGGAAGTAAGCCAGGACGAACTGGCTGAAACCAAAAGGAAAAGTTGGAGTGATGGCGCATGGCGGATTTGACGGGTAAACCTTGGATGGCTGCCGGCGAAACAGATGACCCTAACGCTTTAATCGAGTCTTTCACCGCTGCAGCAGCCATAACGAAGGGCGACCCAGTTTATTTAAGTGCAGACGACCAAGTTAGCCCAGCCACCTCGGCGCAGGACTGCATAGGCATAGCCCTAAAAAGCGTTTCGCAAGGCGAAAAATGCCCTGTGCTAATACGTGGAAGAGTCAAGGTTGTGGCTGGAGGCGCTATTACCCGTGGCAAAGCGGTTTACGGCGCAGACTCTTCCAAGCGTGTTTTAGCTTTAGCTGATATCAACGAGGGCGGCACATCAACTCATTCCTGGACGCGGAAGCTTGGATGGGCTTTGGAAAGCGCAACTGCAGCAGGCGACCTAATTTTCATTTACGTGGAGAAGTGATGAGCCGTGAAGCCCAAACTTTTTGAAAGCTTAATGCAGCAGGACACGGAACATAAGCAAATCTACGAAAAACTTAAGGGAAAGGCTACAACCCATCCATTCTTTAAACGCTACTCTGAAGTCGGCATTAAAGAAGGCTTGTTCAGCGACATAGTTGGCGCCATTGGGCGAATGCATGATACGCTTGTTGAGGCTGCCTGGCCTGAGCTGATTGGGCGAAGCATAATAAATGTCCGCCCCACGAGGGAGCCTCTTGAAAGGTTCCCGTTGGACAGCGATTCAGTAGGCTATCTTTATGCTGAGGGCGGAGCAACAAGGCTTGTCGGCAAAAAGCACAGCACCGTGGACATTCAAACAAGCGTTTTAGCTGAAGCCAGCGAAGAATGGACCCGCGAGTTTGTTGAAGACGCCACATGGAATGTTATGGAAAACATGGTGGAAAAAGTTGGCAAAGCATTAGGCGTTGTTGAAACTCAAAAAGTGCTTGATCTTTACGGAGGCATAGCCTCTGGCGACTTGGCTGGAGGCTCAGCCTTAAACGCTGGCAACGCCGCCTTAGACTGGAGCCTGCTTCTACAACTGCATAACGCCGTGAGAAACGAGAACTGGAAGCCCGACGTGCTGGTTTTGCATGAAACCCAGCTTCACCAACTGCTCAACGACGACAAGTTTATCCACAGTATGTATCTGCCTTCCCGCGAAACAGACATAGCCAGAGGCATCATAGGCAGCGTTCTCGGCATGAAAGTTGTAGTCAGCACCCTTGTGCCTAACGGAACAGCCTACGCCATAGACACCCGCGTGGCAGCAGTCATGCTACTGCGGAGAGACATAACAGTCGAAGACTGGGAAGACCCGAAAACTGGCAAGTATGGCGTTAGAGCCACAACACGTTTTGGCTTAGGTGTCTTAAGAAGTAAAGCCGTTGGCAAGATGACTGGTATCAAGACCACATTGTAAGCCCCTCAAGGTTAGCCCATGCCAAAATACAGCGGAAAATGTAGTGTATGCGGAAAAATTCATTATTCTGACCGTAAAGGCGACATCGTCATTTGCGACTGCTGGCGCACATGTCCGATTTGCTGTGCTGAAATGCAGCCTTATACCCCTGATTTGGCGCCGTGCACATACGGTTTAGACGGCAAACGCGATTTGCAGATTCTAATGGTGTGCAACAACAAAGTCGCCCATCCAAATAAATCATCATTTTACAGCTGCCAAGAACCAGTTGAGGTCGTTTTAAGTTGAGGCGTAGAAGAATCCTTGAGCAGGAAAACCTTGAAAGGATTGTTTTAGCAGAGCTTCTAAAGGCTGGACCATTAAGCTACACGCAACTTTACAAGAGAACATTGAAACTGTGCGGGACTCCAGCAACGTTTGAAGCCATTTTCAACCATCTAAAGGCTACGGGGCGCATTGCAAAAACAGCTTCCAGTCACCGTGCGCCATACATCATAACAGACAAGGGCAAACGCTTTTTGGAGGGCATCTAAACAGTTGCCACTGTTTCGTAAACTTTTAGGCAAGGCTTCTGAAGCCCTTAGCGGCTACGCAAGCCCAAACGCTAAGGTTTTCATCGAAACAGCAGATATTCCGCTTGCTGACGTTATGAGGCTTTACGAAAGAGATCCAGCGTCAAAGGCAAGCGTTGACTTGTTGGCAGCCGCAACCGTTGGCATGGGCTTCTATACAACCGTTAATGAGGAATATGAAAGGGCTGCAGAAGCCAAAGAAGCCATAGACAAGTTTAACGAAGAAGTGAACCTTGACGGTTTGTTATGCGACATGGCTCGTGTCCTGATTGCCTGCGGAAACGACTTCTGGCTTAAAATCACGCCCGAACGCCTAACAGAACTGCATAGACTTCCAATAGACGCTGTAGAAAAAATTGAACGCAGCTTTATTGGAAACGATTTGAAAATACCATACAAAGTTGAAGGTTACAAGTTAAAGCATGCCTACGGCGGAGAAACCCTAAAGCCTGAAGCCGTCATCCATTGGCGGATAAATTGCACGGGGCAATCCGCTTTCGGAACAGGCGTGCTTCAAGTCTTGCTCCACACCCTCACCGTCAACGGCGACAAGAGACCAAGCTACGCGTGGATGAAGTCCCGCATAGAGGCGATAATGCCAAAAATTTTCCAGAAATACGCGGGACCAGATGTACTTGTAACTTTAGAAAAAGCCAAAGATGAAGACGTTAAAAAATTTGAAAACGCGATTAGGAACAGACCGGAAGAAGGCGCATGGCTCTTTTATGCTCGAGGACAAGCCTCGGTTCAGCCTGTCCTTTTAGATCCGAGAGCACGTTTTGAATACTACATCGAACATATAGTTAACCAGTTTTATTTGGGATGCCAAAGCCCTGTAGCTGCCCTCTTTTCCGCGCCAAGCTACTTGACTAAAGCCTCAGCCGAATCAGCCTTAGAACTGGTGAAAATGATTGTTGGCTCTATTCAACGCTATATCAAGAGGCAAGTTGAACGCGACATCTTCAACCCAGTTTTAACTCAAGCCGGATTTAACCCGGCAAAAGCGAAGGTGAGGCTAAACTGGGGAAGCCCGGAAGTTCCAGAAGTTAATTTAGCGGATATGCTGAAGGCTGCCGAGAAAGGTATTATCCGCCAAGAAGAGTTCCGCAAAAACGCCGTCAAATTCGGATGGGAATTATGGGAGGAAAAGGCGCAGCCCAAAACTCAAGCTTAGCCTTTTATCACTCTAAAAGGCTAAGAGGAGGTGAAAAAGGCGAAAAATGAACTTGCTTAACATCGGATTAGGAGTTGCGGCAGCCTTAATCTATGCTTTTCTTGGCTACTCAGCGCAAGACAAGCCCTTCAATTGGCGGAAGTTTCTGCGAACCGTAGCTATAGCAGCCTTCTCAGCCTTAGGGCTCGACTTAGGTGGTCTAACAGTTGACATATACACAGCTCTTGTAGGACCAACAGCCATAACAGTTTGGCTGCAAAAACTCATCGACTCTGCCAGTGTAAACTTAAAAAGTTAAAAGGCGAAACTCCACCTTAAGACGTATTTCACAATTAGCCGCTCATTATTTTTAGGCGAATTGCATTATTGAAACGCCTTTTTATGAAACCTTTTCTGACAAAACCCTATTAAAAATCCGTTATTATTGCTAAAAATTGTTTATTTAGCCTATTTTCCATTTTAGGGCTTGAAAAATTGCTGTTTGGAGGCTTAAAACAAAGATTGCTGCCGACTTTGGTTAAGTTTTTCGGCGTTTTCTTAGGGGTTTTTCTGCGGACTTGGCTTCCCGCAAGGCGTAAAGCCTTAAAAATGCGCAAGCTGGGCAAAGAGTTTCGTTGGAAACGGGTTTACTTTAAAACGGCTGCAGCTTCGCTTGTTGTTGGCTTTGTCACTTCGCTTTTTGTTTTTCCAAGCTTCAGCTATTCAGCCGTTGATTTGTTTATGGTGTTTGGCGCTGCCATGAATTATGGCTTTGGTGCCACGGCTGTTGCCAACGAGGTTTACAAGCTGTTTTTCGAGTCTGAGGAGGAGGCTGCAGGCGTTGCCGATTAAGCCTTTAAGCGTTTTGCTTGTAGTGCTTGTTTTGCTTGGCAGCCTCGCCCTGCTTAAGCCTTTAGGCGTGGACGTTCCATCCGTCTATGCCGACACGGTTTTTGAGGACAGTTTCGAGTCAGGCGACTTTAGCAAGTGGAGCGGGACAACTGTTCAAGGGGCGGGTTCAAGCTGCACTGTTGAAACTTTGCATCCTTTCAGCGGCGACTATAACGCCAAGTTTTACACGCCTAACAGTGAAGGTGCCACATTCAGGGCTTATGCCTACCTAACTTTCGCGCCTAACCAATATACTGAGCTTTACGCCAGAGCCTATTTCTATATTGAGCCTGGCAGCTTCAGTGGGTTAACTGAAACAGACGACAGGTTTTCGCCGTTAGGGTTGTTTGATGAAGCCTATGGGCTTGCAAGCATTGTTATAACCCGTTCCAGCGGCGGACAAATACTTTTTAATGTGCGCTATTATGTGGCTCCAACAAATATTTATGTTGCCTGGTCTTCAGTTACGCCTGAAGAGGGCAGATGGTACTGCCTTGAAGTTTACGTTAAAGTTGGGCAGGGAGACGGCTTATGGCGTGCTTATGTTGACGGGTCGTTGCTGCTTGAAAGAACAGGCTTAAATAATTATTATCGGGGCTATATTTCAAGCCTTAGGGTTGGCTTAAGCTATGCAGTTGACGTTAACAGCGATGTGACCGTTTACGCTGATGAGGTTGTTGTAGGCACAAGTTATATTGGTCCTGTTAAAGCTGCCTTCGGCGTTATCAGTGATTCTACATACATTTCGGAAGTCAGCAACATTTATACCATGTTCAGCAGCCTTGGCATAAGCTACCGCAAGCTTAAGCCTCAAGACGTTTCTGAAGGCGTTTTATCCAGTTTCGACGCGCTTGTCACATGGGGCTCTGCAGACATCAACTTCAGCAGCTGTGCAGAGGCCATTAAAAACTTTGCAAGGACAAAGCTTGTCATCAGCAACGTTTACGAGTTTACAGAATGGTTCTATCCCGTATTGAGTGATGACCGTTACCAGGTTAGCACTCAAACATGCACTTTCGTTGCTGATTGGGGTCAATACTTCCGCAGCGGCGACGAGGTCCACTTTACAGGAACAGATGGCTACCTGTGGACTGTTGGCACAGGCGACTTCGGCAGCTTCAACAACATAACCATAATCGCCCAATACAGCAGCACAAGAGCCGCCTTAATCCACATGCAGGGCATATCTGCCTATTCAGGCTTTGTTGTTCTTGATTTGAGAGCTACAAGGAACCGCAGCCTTGAAGCCGGCTGCTGGTTGCTGGTTCCGCCTATCAAGTGGATTTATCCCGGGTTGCCTTTCGGCGTTTACGCCCGTTGGCTTCTGAAGCCAGGGTTAAGCTGGTGGACCTACGACCAGGTTATGGCTTGGATGAGCAGCTTCGCAAGCGAAAACAATGACATTGTAACGCTTGTAACGTTTGGCAAAAGCTACTTGGGCAGAGACATTAAAGCCCTCTTCATTGGCAAAGGACGCCAGTATATTGTGGCTGACGCTTGCATTCACGGCAACGAGAAGATGGGGCATTTGGCTAACATCCGCATTGCAGAACTGCTTGTCGAATATTACCGCAGCAAAAGCCTGTGGAAGACAAAGCTTGACACGGAATGGACTTACATAATAATTCCGATTTTCAATGTTGACGGCTTCATAGCCAACACACGGACAAACGCCAGAGGCGTGGACCTTAACCGGGACTTTCCGCCTTACGGTTCTACGCCTTTAAGCGAGCCTGAATCTCAAGCTATGGCTAATTTGCTTGGCAACTATACGCCCATGGTTCTGTTTGACTGGCACGCTTCAGGCGACCAGCTTATCCCAGAATATGACGCTAATGGGCCTTGGCCTAACCGCATGGCGGAGCCTTACCGCACCCTAACTTACCGCATAGCCCACATGGCGAATGAAACGTGGATGAGGCAGCGTCATTGGGGAGTTTATGGCAGCATACTGCTTGACAGAATCAACTATATCGGCGACAGCGCCAGCATTGGCATAGGCGGAAACGGAACCCTCAAAACCTACGCTCATTATTTGAATAACGCTACGGGCTACACTTTCGAGTTTACAAGCAACACGCCGAGCCACTGCCTCTACAACATTGAAAAAATATGCAGCATCTTCTTCACCCACGCCTTAAACTTTGAAAGGCGCGACCCGTTCGTCGTAACCACGACAGCCTACATCAAAAAGGTTTCATGGACAGGCACAATTTTAACCGTAACTCTTGACAGCTCCGAAATTAGCGGCCAAACAACAACTTACATTTACGACTTGTATGGTTTAGGCAAGCCCAGCTACGTGCAAGTTGATGGAGAGCCGAAGCCTGAAGGCTACTGGACTTACGCCAACAACGAAACAACCGTTCCAAAAGCCTTAAGCAGCATAGTCATTAACTGGCTTGGC
>JAWAZO010000034.1:0-13931 GCA_038817565.1 Bathyarchaeia archaeon | reverse complement strand
CTTCAATTTGGGGCGACCTTTATGGCGGCTATTAGGGAGCTGCCAACAGCACCGGTTTCAAAATTTGAAAGAATAGGTGCCCACACACATATTAAGGGTTTAGGCTTAGACGAAAATCTAAAGGCAGTTAAGATAAAGGATGGTATGGTTGGACAGGAAAAGGCCAGGGAAGCTGCAGGCTTAGTTGTTAAGATGATTAAGGAAGGAAAACTTAGCGGAAAATGCATTATTTTAGCAGGTCCACCGGGCACTGGTAAAACTGCCATAGCTGTGGCTATTTCTAAGGAGCTGGGCGAAAATGTTCCATTCATACAAATGAGTGGAAGCGAAATCTACAGCACTGAGCGGAAGAAAACCGAAGTTCTCATTGAAGCCATAAGGAAGTGTATTGGTGTCGAAATCCATGAAATGCGCAAAGTTTACGAGGGCGAGGTTACAATGGTCGATATTCGAACAGCACCGCATCCCTATAACCCCTACCAAAAGATTCCAGAAAGTGTTAGGCTGACGTTAAAAACAAGGGATGAGGAGAAGACCATTGAGGCTGGCGCCTCCATAGCACAGCAAATAATTGCTGAAGGTATATCTGAGGGACACGTCATCCAGATAGATGCTGAAACTGGCAGAGTAGTTAACCTAGGACTTTGCCTTGAAAGCCAAAAGGGAAAAACATATGATGTTGACACACGGAGAAAGATTCCGCGCCCAAATGGAAAAGTCTTGAAGGAGAAAGAGTTTGTTTACATGCTTACGCTGGCGGATTTAGATGAATTAAATGCTAGACAACGCTCAGGCGGATTATTTTCACTGTTTTTCGGCGGAACTGAATCGAAGGAGATAGATACTGAGGTGCGGATGGCCGTTGATCAGCAAGTGAAAGAGTGGGTGGACAGCGGCAAAGCCTTCATTCATCCAGGCGTGCTCTTCATAGATGATGCCCACCTATTAGACTTGGAAGCCTTTAGCTTCCTTGGAAGAGCCATGGAAAGCGAGCTTGTTCCAATAATAATTCTCGCCACAAACCGTGGAGTGGCAAGAATCCGTGGAACAGACATAAAGAGTCCTTTAGGCTTCCCTGTTGACCTAATAGACCGTTCAGTTATAATTGCAACGCAGCCCTATGACCTGGAAAGCATTAAAGAAATATTAAGGATTCGCGCTTCTGAAGAGAAGATTAAGTTGGATAAGGAGGCGCTTGAAAAGCTCGCCGAGGTTGGAGCGAAAAGCTCCATGAGATATGCTGTCCAGCTGTTAAGTCTGGCTGCACAAAACGCCAAATCGGCCAATAGGGATAAAGTGACTGTTGAAGACGTGCAGCGCGTGGATGACTTGTTCATGGATGTGGGCGAAGCTGCTGAATACTTAAGGAAGTATGAAGAGAAGCTGCTTGTGCATTAACCATTTTACTAAGCTGTAAAAATAATCCTTATTCGAGAATAGTAATCCTTTAAATTGTCTTACGCTTTCCTTTAGGCGGTGACGTTATGGCTGAAAAGAAGCATAAGCGCGAAACTTCAAGCTCCGTTAAATTGGATTTGGCTGAGGATTTAGGTTTTGTTTTGGAACCGGCAAAAATTGAGATAGGTTCAGGATATGCCGTGTCGCTAAGCTATGATGAAGACGGCAACCCGGTGGTTGATGTTAAAACGTATGGCGATGTAGACCTTTCCAAAATTAGAAGGGACATTGAACGCCTATACCCTAACGCTCAAATCAGAAAGCTTAACCAAGAACCAACAGTAACAGTTGTTAAGAAAACTAAAGGCGGACGAAAGGCTAGAAGGAAGTGATTTCTCGCCCAAAAATTTGACTTTAGAAATGAGATTGAAATAGAACCAATTTTTCCTTCATATAAATTTTCCTTTGAAAAATGGAGATTTCAACATAAGTTTCCTAACTTTTAGAGGGATATACGGCTATTGAGAAAGTTCAAGATCTCCATCCTCCTAAATATTGCCCGGTTATTGGAATTCTGGTTCCACACTTTGGACATTTCTTATCCTCGGTAACAGCATATTTTAGAACGTAGTATCCATATCGTTTAATTAGCTTCTCTTCACATGTTGGACAGTAGGTGTTTTCATACATGTGCCCTGCAACGTTTCCTATGTATGGATACAAGACTCCGGCCTTTTTAGCCATTTTGTAGGCTTTTTCCAAAGTTGAGACTTTGGTTGGTGGGTTGTGAAACTTGTATGCTGGAAAATACCTTGTAAAATGTAGTGGTGTTTCTGATCCCACATGTTTTAAGTGTTTCTCGATGACCCAGCGCAAAGTGTTTTCACTTTCGTTGACGCCGCTGACGACAAGGTTAACAATTTCAACGTGTAGTCCTAAGCGTTTTGCTTCTTCAGCGTTTCTCCAAACTTTCTCCACATCTGCGCCACCACAGTATTTCGAATAGGTTTCATGGTCTCCCTTAATGTCTATTTTAAGTCCGTCCATGCCAGCGTCTCGGAGGGCTTTTAGGGCTTCAAGGGTTATGTAACCGTTCGAAACATAACAGCAGTATTTTATTCCACTGCTTTTGCCAAGGCTAAAGGCTTGAATAACCCATTCAGTTAAAAGTGTGGGCTCCTGAAAACTTGCGCATAAGCCAGCGTCTCCATAGGCAATAGCTAACTCAACAATTTTTTCTGGTGGATAGTAAAATGCTTTGGCTGGGTTCGGGCTGGTCTTCGACAAGTGATAATTTTGGCACCAGATGCAATCGAAATTACATGACCATGTGGAAAAGGTTAGGGCTGTTGAACCGGGCCAGTAGTGGAAGAAGGGTTTTATCTCTATTGGTCGGCTTTCAACAGCACTTATGTCGCCATAGACAAGCGTGTATAGTTTGCCGCCAAAATTCTTTCTCGTTCTGCAGAATCCCGTATTACCCTCTGCAATTTCGCACTTTCTCTCGCAAAGGCTGCACCTAACTTTGTTATTTCCAAGCCTTTCATAAAAGAGCGCCTCCTTAACAGTTGGGTAGGCAGGAAAGGCTTTCATTTCAGTTTTTTCTGAAATGCTCCCAACCCCTAGGCTCAATAACCCGGCTTTCTCTAGCAGCCTCAAGAACTATTTGCTTTTCATCGGTTGCAACTCCAATTCTGATGAGGTCCCCACCAACACTTTTAACTGCTTTTTCTGCCTTATCCCAAAGGCTAGGCTTTATGGTTAAGACAAGCTCATACTCTTCACCTCCGTAAAGGGCTAAATCCAACGGATTCAAGCCGTTTATTTCAGCAAATTTAACGGCTTCACGGGCTACCGGAACATCTTCTATTAAAAAGCCTACACCACTAGCCTTTGAAAGCTCATAGAGGCTCCAAGCTAGGCCGTCGCTTGAATCAATGGCGGATGTGACAGCCCTTGTGGTGCTTAAGGCTAAACCTTCCTTCAAACGGGCTTTAGGCATGTAAACAGCCTCCAGAATGGAATTGCGAATATCTCTAGGCGCCTCGCATTTTTCAAGAAGTGTTTTTAGCCCAGCTGACGTTTTCCCAAAAGGGCCTGTGACGGCCACTATATCTCTTGGTTTGGCTCCACTCCGCAGCATTACATCATCCTTTTCTGCCAAGCCGAAAACTGAAAGGCTTATAATGAGGTCTGAAGCCTCATTTGTGTCTCCGCCAATAATGTAAGCACCGTATTCACGGGCTCCAGCGTTTAATCCCCTTGCAATTTCCTTAAGCTCTTCCTCTGTTGTGTTTCTTGGCACTCCAAGAGAAACCAGCATAACGAGAGGTTTCACACCCTTCGCAGCAAAGTCGCTAACGTTCATAACCACCGCTTTGCGGGCTGCCTGCCAGAGACTCATACCTTCTGGGACGTCTGTCTTGCCAACTAACATGTCAGTCTTTAAAACGATGAACTGTTTTCCGTCCAATGGATAAGCTGAAACGTCGTCACCGAAGGGGATAGGCATCTGCGGCATCCTCTCCAGCAGTCCTAAAATAAGCTCAATAGCCTTTCGCTCACCCACATCCTCCAATGTTTTCAAAACATGACACCTTTAAGTAAGTAAGAGTTGGCAGTCTTAAAAGTTCTTAGATTCATTAACGCCTCCGAACATCTTAAAAGTAGGCTAGTTCTCAAAATATCAATGAGCCCATACGCCTCGGTAGCTCAGTCTGGTAGAGCAGCGGCCTCGTAAGCCGCAGGTCCCGGGATCGAAGCCCGGCCGAGGCTCCAATAATAACAGTTCTAAAGCATTTCTAATACGCGCTTTTAAAGCTCTCAGCACTGATGTCTAAAATACGGAAAAATATATTTCTGGTATTCCTCTTAGTATATCATGGAGTTAACCGATGGAATTCAAATCACGGTTCAAAGCAATTCCCTTGGGACTTTCATTAGCCATGGTTCTTATAGTGGTGGCCGTTTATGTGTGGCCGTGGCGTAACACGATAAGCATTCAAATTCCTTACGCAGGAAATGGAGGCAGCGTTACCGCCACTTTGAACTGTGCCCTCCCAAAAGTCCCTGAA
Organism: Bathyarchaeia archaeon; assembly: GCA_038817565.1. Lineage (GTDB taxonomy): Archaea > Thermoproteota > Bathyarchaeia > Bathyarchaeales > Bathycorpusculaceae > JAGTQI01. The sequence continues at coordinate 9,459 of JAWAZO010000034.1, read as the reverse complement.
CAAATTCCAACTTTAAAAATTTCCAAGAAAAGCTATACAAGCAATGAAGCTTATCAAATAGCAAGAGAATTATTTAACATGACAGGTGAACTTGAGCCGTATGGGACGTATGGATTTAGAAATGGTTCAAGCCAGTTGATACTTGGTTCTGATGGTTCTGTATGGTTTGCGTTTTACGCAAGTCAATATTGCTATCCTCTAAAGGTGTCGCTTCAAAAAGCCAAAGATATTGCTGATGCTTTCATTGCAAAAGTTGAAAAATATGATCTCAAACCCGACGGCGTCCATATAGAATTTCTGGGGGTAGAACCGGCTGAATATTATGGAGTTGGAGGCGAAACCTATCTCATTAAGGCACGTGTCAGTTATCGAACCCTATTTAACGGCTTTCCAATATTCCGAGGGAACATATACATAGACATTGGAGGAAACGGGGAAATACTCGAATGTCTCATGGCTTGGAGAAACGTAGAAGCATGCTCCCCAATCCAAATCACAGTTTCCCCGACGGAGGCGCTAAACAAGCTTAGTACATACTGGAGTTTTCCTCTGGGCTCAAACGTGACCAGCATTGCGATAAATAAGGTTGAACTTGGCTACCTAGCGGATCCTGCCACATCAGATCAATCGGAAATATTTCCAGTATACGGGTTTGACTGCGAAATTTTCTTTAAAGACGGAAGCAGCCAAAAATACGTCACATTTGTACCTGCAACAGAATCGTAATGAAAAACTTGCATGTAATTCTGTGAAGACTTAACAGAGCTAAGTCTGCTTGCGGCTTGTATACCAAGTGAAAAGCTCAGAGCAATTGATCTGTATTTGTGTTGTTCGTGTGAGCAGAAATGTTTATTAAATATCAATATTACAGATAAGCTTGAAATTCGCCATCGGAGATGAAAATTACATGCATTTCCTTCATCACGAAGAAAAACTTAAATGCCCATATAAGGGGTGCGGAAAGACTTTTGGCAAGCCGGCTGTTTTGACGGATAACTCGACTATACCAAGGCAAACTTATTATGCTTGTCCTTATTGCATGTCGAAGATTGACATTGTTGTGGAGAATATGCGCATAGTTGATGTGAAGCCGGCTGAGTATCCAAAGGTTCTTGATTCGCCAGCGAAGTGTGCTCGATATTTTGGTTTCTTAAATTCTATTCCAAAGGATATGCCCATCCCAGATGAATGCCTTGTCTGCCCAAAAGTTCTCCAATGCAGCGTTAGAAAGCGTTGAGAATAGTTTTCAACAATTTTGGCAGAGAAACATTTTAAATCCCCTGTTTAAATTTTACCTATAGATAATGGTGGGGCTGTCGGCTAGCTTGGTCTAGGCTTGGAGACTTGGGCTCTCTAGACCCCGGTTCAAATCCGGGCAGCCCCACCACCATGTCTGTTGTCCTTTGTTTTGAAGCACAAACTTGTTAAGGTTCCTAGGTTATGTATGTAAAAGGTTATTCGGAGGAATATTGGTGGAGTGGCAATACACCATAACAATTGATAGGAAGTTCGTTTTAGTCCTTTTCCTCGTTGCTCTGGCTCTGGGTGGAGGATTTGCCTTAGCATATCTGGATCTAAAAAATAGGTTGGATGCTTTAAGGGATGATTATGCTAATATCTCGTATCAGTTTAACGAACTTCTAGGACTGGTGGAGCAGCTTCACTATGCTCAAGTGCTGAATTTGACGGCTGTCCAAATTTATAACAGGACAAGAAACTCTGTAGTCTTAATAACTGCTGGAGAAAAATCAGGTTCAGGTTTTGTATATTATGCTGGAGTAAATGGAAAAGGGTACATTGTCACTAATTATCACGTCGTTGATTCTGGGAGCGATGTCACGGTGACCTTTTTCATCAACGGAAAACCCATCCAAGTTTCTGCTAAGGTCAGGGGCAGCGACATTTATAGCGACTTGGCAGTCTTAGAGATTGAACAGCTTCCAAGCGAGGCAAAGCCTCTACTTGTGGGAAAATCAGAGTTGCTCATGGTTGGAGAACCAGTATACGCTATTGGAAACCCCTTTGGTTTAGAAGGTTCTATGACAGCCGGAATCGTAAGCCAGGTGGGCAGAGTGCTGAGGTTAGGTGATTTAGGCGTACCAGAACCTTGGGGAAGATACGCCATAGTTGACGTTATCCAGTTTGACGCCGCCGTTAATCCAGGAAATTCTGGGGGACCATTACTGAACAGCCTTGGAGAGGTTGTTGGGGTAACATTTGCCATAGAAACAACAGAAGAAATTAGAGCTTTCATAGGAATTGGATACGCCATCCCATCAATAATAATGAGGAGGGTTGTAGATGCAATAATTGAAAAAGGAAGCTATGAGCATCCGTGGATGGGCATAGAATATGATCCCCGCTACATTGGCGGGTTACTAATTGTCAACGTAACAAAGGATGGACCGGCTTATAAGGCAAACCTAAAAACTGGTGATGTAATTGTGGAAGTGGACGGCCGAGCAGTTAATCGAGCTGAAGACCTCACGATCTACCTTGAAAGATACAAAAGCCCAGGAGACAGAATATACTTAAAAGTTATCAGAGACGGCGGTTCATTTGAAGTTGACTTAGTTCTTGAAGAGAGGCCTAAATAACTTTAAAACTTCTCTAAAGAAGCTAAAATTGCCAGAGCAGCCGCTGCTAAAATTGCAACTATGAATGGGGAATATAGGAAGATGCTGTAAAAAACGCCGCCTACGTATGGCGCTATTATGGAGGCGAACATGCTTATTGTTTGGGGTATGGATATCCATCTAGCCCTTATTGGCTCTGGGGCTTGCGGTCCTATTATTGCACTCATTAGAGACCATGTTATGTAGGAGGCTCCAGCTAGGAAAAATGCTGCCATGAGCACGTATAAGTTGCCTGTTAGAAGCATTATGATTAGGGATACGCTGCACAACGTCATGGACGCTGAAAGCGCATATTCTTTTCCCCACTTGTCTCCGACTCTGCCAAGTATTATGCCTAGAACCGCTGAGCCGAAAAAGGCCATTGAGCCCAAAACACCTATTTCAAAGTCTCCATAATGGTATGCGTCTGCCAGAAACTGGGGAACAAGTGGACGAAACATCATTGTGACAAACATTATGGAGGCGAAGAAGGCGGACATGCTGATTAGTCTCTTGTCTTTCAAAAGCTCTATTGTTGATGGTTCTATAGATGTTTTTTGTTGGCTGGTTGGTGCGTGTTGACTACTCATAAAGGCTAAAATAAGGCCTGCTAATGCGTACAAAAGGAATGATGTGTAAAAGACTGCTTGCATGCCGATTTTTCCAGCCATATATCCGCCTAGGGCTGGCGAAAAAATGTAGCCAAAAGACCATGATGAGGATATAACCGTAAAAGTCAGCGTAAGCCTATTTTTGTTCGCCGATGTCACAATATAGGCTGTGCTTGTCGGTCCTCCAAGCCAAACCCCCCAGAGAATCATTCCGGGCATCATTTGAATCCAGTCCCTTGCAACGGAAAAGATTATTGGAGCTGGAACCCATGCAAGCCATCCGGCAATCATGATTTTCTTCCGATCGTATTTGTCGGCGAGGGCTCCGGCTATAAGAAGTGTGAGAGCCGCTGTTAGGCTTGTTAGAGCATATAATATGCCAATTTCAACCGGGTTTGCCTTAAGAGTCTCCTTCATGTAGTATGGGAGGAGATAAGCGTATAAGCCGTCTCCGAATGAACCTATCAAGTTTGATGTGTAAATCAGTTTTAGGTCTCTATTAAGGACTTCAACTGGGAAACTTAGGTGCAGAAGTCTTTTGTAAGCTCGTGTTGACAGATGGAAGCCTCGCTGCATCAATGTTTTAATTCGTATTCTGCGGCGCCCACTATTATTCTTAATGCCGGGGATGTTAGTGGTATTTTTATGGTGTGTTAAGTTCTTCTGTCAACTATGTCTAGAACTTCCTGTCCTGTGCCAATTAAAACTACTGGTATGCCCAACTGATGTTCAATTTCTCTTATGAACTCTTTAGCCTCTGGGGATAGCTCATCATATTTTCTTACGCCCTTACATTTGGGGTAAACGACGTCAAGTTTTGTAAGTGCTATTTGGGTTGCTCCGTTTAGCATGACGGCTCTTTTTGCCACTTCAAAGTTAAAGGGAGCTGAGCGTCTTTCCCTTCCAGTTCCCGCGGCAATCTCAAACCATCCGCGTTTTATAGCTTCCTCCTTTGGTAGTTCTCCTGGCAATGGACCGGCGCCGACGCGGGTCATGAAGGATTTGAAGACTATTAGGACTTCGTCAACTTTTGTTGGTCCAACACCTGCCTCTGAGCATATTGCCGAGGCGCTTGTATCCCTTCCAGTTACGTATGGATATGTGCCGAAGAAAAGTGAAAGCATGACGCCTTGTGTTCCTTCCAATAGAACTTTTTTGCCAGCGTCTATAGCGTTGTTTGCCTCCGTGGCTACATCCGTCAGGTAAGGCTTTAGTTCCATTATGTCCTTTGCAAGTTTTGCTGTTCTGCGGACGCGCTCTTCTATGGCTGGTCCAACACCCCAACCGGTGGTGCCCAAACCCTTCAAATGTGCGCTTGTCCTGTCCTGTTCAGAGTGCTTCTCTTCAATTATTGAAGCTTGATGGTCCACCCCGATGCGGTTTTTAACATTTGTAAGTTCCACTTCTTCTAGGAATTTTGCCACATGAATGTTGGCGCCAGCACCAATTAAGAGGCGGCATTTCTCGTACACGAAGGCTGATGGTACCATGTGGAGGGCGTAACGTTTCCCTCCGACCCAGACGGTATGCGCCGCATTAACAGAACCAGTCCTAACACAAACATCAACCTTGTCTTTCAAAGCCAGATATGAGACTATTTTTCCTTTACCCTCGTCTCCCCAGAAGCCTCCAACAATGACTGTGCATGGCATTTTTTCACCGTTTCCAAAATTTGTTGCAGACTATTTAAAATTGTTTTAAGCTTTCTTGTCAAAATTTCGGCGTATTTCCAGCTAAACGCCTAACAGCCTTCTTCCATTTAAAACATCAATTTATAGCACCGCAACCGCTAAATTGAAGCCATCTCTAGTTTTCTCGAAAATGGCTTTTGGCAAGATTTTATTTTCACTACCCCCTCCCCCCTAGTCATATTTGCGCTTGCAAACAAGCCACAAACACTACCCTCTATAGTTTTTGTTGCTGGTTGGCTAGCCGACGATTTCTCTCATCTCAACAATGTTTAAGTCTATAAGTTTAGCCCATGCAATATTTCTTAAGGGTATTTGAAGCGTTTTGCCCTTTCTATACAATAGACATTTAATGAATACCTCTTTTCGGATTTTATCCCTTTTAATTTCAGCCAGTTGGACGTTCACTATTACTGAACCATTTTTAAGGTGGAGGTTAACATTCTTCCCAAGAAAGGACTTAGCAACGTTTAAGTTGAAGCTATTCATTCTCTTCACCATTCTAGGTCCTTTTCAGCTATTTTGCTCCAGCATCGCCTACATATTGGGAGCTTATCACCCTTGAAGATTATGTAAACTTCTATGTCGTCATTTTTGCATCCCTTATTCCATGGGTTTCTGCAACGCTCCATATGATTTCACCACTTCCATATGGGCTAGTTGGATTTTCTGCTAGAATCCCTTTTTAAGGTATGCTGTGAAACGGTTTTTCCGGAGAGGGGAGAGAGAGGTGAGTTAAAGTGGAATCCTTTTCTATAAAGTTACGATTTCTGGGAGAATCTTCTCTTTTGTAATCTTTAATAAGGCAACCGTTGGCTTCGCCACAAAAGGCGGAAGGGGATTTGTCGGGCTTCCAGGATTTATGAAGAGGGTTTCACCTTCCCACTTTATGCTTGAATGATGCGTGTGCCCATAAACAAGCACGTGAAAGCCGTTCTGTTTTGCTATCTCCCGCATCTTTCCCGTGCCAAAAAGGGTTCCCGGGTCATGCATGACGCCGATTTTCCAATCAAGAACCTTGACGGAATTTATTTTAGGTAGTTTTCCACGAATTTCAGGTCCATCCATATTGCCATAAACTGCTAAAACGGGAGCAAGTTGCTCCAGCTTATCTATAACCGATAGGTCAACCAAATCACCCGCATGTATAATATAATCAGCCTTTTCAAAAATTTCGAAAACCCTTTTTGGAATTTCTCTGGCGCGGGCTGGAATGTGAGTGTCAGAAATGAGTCCAACAGTTTTTGCTAAGGATGTTTCCCTTATCTGGCGTAGGGCTTCTTGGCTTAGCATTTTAGACGTCCTCAACAACACTTAAACGCCCAATTTGTAGATAAATTTTCACGGTTTAGAAATGAATTTGTTCCCCTTAATGTAGAACCTCAATTCTTGTGGAAGGTCCCTTTTTACACCTATCCTATGAGAGGTGCAGATTTCAAATTTTTCCTCCGAGTCAAAAATTGCTATCTCGTTTTCAGCCTTTGTAACGTTTAAGCCATTCTGCTCCTTTGTTATGTTCAGCGCCCTCGTAAGCCTTCCCGGGCCGCTTGTTAAGGCATAAGTATCTTCTACTCCCCTATTTTTCTTCATAATCTCTATCCCTTGAAGGGGCTCTAAGGCTCTTATTAGAACAGCGCCAACACCGCCTTTAGGATGGGAAACAATGTTTAGAAGCCAGTTTCCATGAACCATGTAAATGAAAGTTTTTCCGACATCTAAAAACATGAGCTCGTTGAAAGCCTTTCTTCCCCCATACGCCTTTGAGGCAGGGTCTCCCTCGCCGTAATAGGCTTCTGTTTCAACAATTTTCCCACTTAACGTTTGATGGTTAAGCCTTCTAACAAGTGTCTTTCCGAGAAGCTCTCTTGCTACTATGGCTGGGTCTCTCTCGTAAAAGCTTTTGGGGAGAGTTTTCATGGCCAAAATGATTTTGGCGTTAGGCTTTAAATCCTTTAAACTCTTAAAGAATTATTGGTGATGTGCGTGATAGAATCCTATGATTTCGGCGTCATGGTTATAGATGGCAAACGTTACACAAGTGACTTAATAGTTTTTCCAGAAAAAGTCTTAGGAGGATGGTGGAGAAAGGAAGGCCACAAAATCTACGTTGAGGACTTACAGGAGGTTTTCAATCACAAACCCCTCCCCGAAGTTCTTGTAGTCGGCACTGGCTACTCAGGCTTGGTTAAGGTTATGCCAGAAGTCAATGAGACCCTAAAAGAGCGGGGAATAAGGCTTATCGCCCAGCCAACCGGTGAGGCTTACAAAACATTCAACGAACTTTTGAAAGCTGGAAAACTTGTTGCCGGCGCCTTCCATCTAACATGCTGATTATGGTTTTCTGCAAAATCTTAAATGTTCTCGCTTATTATTTTGAGGCTAAAGCGGTGGGCATATGAAGGCGGAACTTTTAAAGGAAATCGAAGACGAAATTACGGCCCTTCTAAGCGATTTAATCCGGATAAACACAACAAACCCGCCTGGAAACGAGACACAAGCTGCAAAATTTCTGGCGGAAACTTTGGAAAGGGAAGGCTTCCAATGCGAGGTTTTGGAGTCCGCCCCTGGAAGGGGAAACGTTATAACCCGCCTTAAGGGGACAGGAGAGAAGCCGAGCCTTCTGCTACTTTCCCATCTTGATGTGGTGGCTGCAAACCCGAAAGAGTGGAGCGTAGATCCCTTCTCAGGCCTTGTTAGGGACGGTTTTGTTTGGGGCAGGGGCGCCATGGACATGAAATCAATGACAGCCATGGAAGTCATGGTTATGAAGCTTCTGAAACGCAACAATGTTAAGCTTAAAGGCGACGTTATATTGGCTGCGACAGCCGACGAAGAAAAAGGCGGAGAATATGGCGTAGGCTGGCTTGTTAGAAATCATCTAGGAAAGGTTAGAGCCGACTACGTCATAAACGAGGGCGGCGGACAAGCCATCCCAATAAATGACAAAAACATTTTCACCATTCAGACAGCTGAGAAGGGCATTTTATGGTTTAAGGTTAAGGCGAAGGGTAGACCTGGACACGGTTCGGTGCCTGGTGCCGCCGATAACGCCATCCTCCGTATGAACCGTGTCGTGGAGAGGTTGGGCAACAGCCGTGCACCAATTGTTTTGACGCCGACGGTTAAGCAATTTTTGTCCGTAATGGCTGAAGAAAACGCTGAGGCTAGACAAGCGCTTACAATTTTGCTTCAGAACCCGGATAGGGCTGATGAAATTTTAGACGTACTTGCCCAAAAGGATAGGGCCATGGCTGAAGAGTTCCGTGCAATGTTGAGGATGACAATCGCGCCAACAATTATTCACGGAGGCGTCAAAGAGAACATAATTCCATCAGAATGTGAAGCAGTCTTCGACTGCCGAATACTTCCCGGGCAAAGCACAGCTGAAGCTCTAAAAAGCATAAAGGAGCTTTTGAGGGATGTAGACTTAGAAAAGCTTGAGTTTGAGGTTATTCAAGCTAATGAGCCTTCGGAATCCCCTATAAACACGCCTTTGTATGGACTTATGGTGAAAACTCTGAAAGAGTTTGAGCCTAACTGCGCTGTAGCCCCGATACTGCTGACTGGCGGAACAGACTCCCGCTTCTTTAGAAGCCTAGGCTCAGCGTGTTACGGCTTCCAACCGATGCTTTCAGACCTGCCTTATGGTGAGATTCTAAAGATGGTTCACGGCATAGACGAGCGCATATCAGTAAAGAATCTGGTTTTTGGAACCAGCGTCCTATACCATGTTGTTGAACGTTTCTTAACATAGAATTTTAAGCCCCAAACCTAAACCCACACGTGCACCGTCTCTGTCCCTCCTTGTGTCTCTGTCTCACCCTCTGTCAAATACAGACAGTCACAGTCAGTCAAATAAACACGGGCGACAGACCGCAAAATTTAGCAGATAAAGAAGGCACTGCGCATTACTTTGGTCACTACCCTTTGACGGGTATAGTGCCATGCTTCATGTTGCTAAGCATCCTCCTAAGCGTAGGTTTGTGCGTTGCCTGCAAGTGAAGCCCCTAACTGTTTGGATTATGATGAGGAGTGGGATGAGCATCCCGCTGTGGTTAGCTGATGGCTGTAATCGTGGGAATCAGCGATAGACACACGGTTATGGCTGATTTAGACAACATGAGTTTTAAACGTGTTAAGAACTTGGCTCTTTTAACCATGAAAAAGTTTAGGCTTAAAGGCTTTATCATTTTGAAGTCTAGCCCAAGGCATTATCATGTAGTTTTCGATAAACCTATGCGTTATTGGAGTGACGTGTTAAAGGTTATTGCATGGATGGGAATCGTTGGAAACAACCGAAATTTATGGAAGTGGATGTGCATGCAAGCCATTAAAGGCTACTGCACTTTGAGGGTTAGCCCTAAACCCTTGAATCCAGATGGGTTTAAACCTTCGCCGAGGGTTGTTTACCGTTATGGAAGCCAAGACAACATGATTAGGGAATATTTGACTTTTAGAGAGCGCATTTTAAGGATTATTAAGCGTTTAGATATTTAGGTATAGAAGCTAGGGTTGTTTTTATCTATATATGCTGTTCTGGTTAAT